>NZ_BPLL01000015.1 GCF_019656235.1 Apilactobacillus xinyiensis
TAGTTGAATATTTTGACATAAAAAAACCGCCTTAAAAAATTAGATATTATGTCTAACTTTTTTAAGGCGGTACAATTTCAGCTAGCTTTTTTTATTTGTTCCATTTCCATGGGTTATCACGCCATTTTTTGAGTAAGTGCAAATCATTATCATTAACGATATTTTCTTTATGCGCTTGTTCAATCATTTCTGAATAGTTAGTTAGAGTATGCAACTTAGTTTTAGATGCTGTGAAATTGATGTCACTATCTTTTAATTGATATGTGAAAATGGCTGCAACTCCAACGACATTTACATTTTCTTTTCTAACGGCTTCAACTGCTTTTAAAACACTGCCGCCAGTGGATATTAAATCATCAATCAAAACTACCTTAGGATTTTCCGGTAAATCACCTTCAATTTGTTTACCAGCTCCATGATTTTTGGGCTTTGAACGAACATATATCATTGGTAGATTTAGCTTATCAGCTACAATAGCAGCATGTGGAATACCAGCAGTGGCCACTCCACCAATTACATTAGCTTCAGGATAATTTTGTTTGATTATTTTGCATAAGCCTTCTGCAATCTGAGTTCTTATTTCAGGATAACCGATTGTTTTACGATTATCAGTATAGATAGGGGCTTCAATGCCACTAGCCCATGTAAATGGTTGCTTAGGTGCCAGAGTTACTGCTTTTATCTTTAATAAATCTGATGCAATTGTATTTTTAAAATTTTCCATTATGTTAGCTCCATTCTTTTAAAATTGTACGATAGCTTTCATTAGGTTGATTAGATTTGGTGATTGAACGACCTACAACAATTCCGTTACTACCTAGTTGTTTAGCTTTCTGAGGGGTTACAACTCTTTGTTGATCATCTTTGTTATCGGATGCTAATCTAATGCCAGGATTAATGCATAAAAACTCTTTGCTGGTATTGGTATGGATCATTTGATTTTCTAAAGCAGAACAAATTACACCATCAGCATTATTTTGATAAGCTAATTTAGCTAAGTGTGTTACCATTTCAGTCATCTTTTGATTTACTAATTGTTCTTTTTGCATTTGTTGTTCCGAAAATGATGTTAGTTCAGTGACGGCAAGTATTTTGGCTGGTTCTGGATAATTATAGTCTTTAGCAGCTTGCATAACACCGTTTTTAGCTGCCTTAATCATTTTTGAACCTCCAGATGCATGTACAGTGATGTAACTAATGTTTAATTTTCCTAGTTCATAAGCAGCTTTTTCAACAGTTGATGGAATATCATATAGTTTTAAATCTAAGAAAATTTTGATATTTTGTTTTTTTAAATATTCAATTACTGCTTTGCCCTCAGAATAGAATATTTCCATACCTACTTTTACATATAAGTTTTCTTGATGCTTTAAATTATCCATGAAAGTTTTCAATTCTGTTAAATTATGAAAATCTAGTGCAATAAATATTGGTTTCATCATTTTTCCTCCAAAAAAAGCCGCCAAGTCTGAGAGACCTAGCGGCTACATTTACAGTAGATGAGTGTAATTTATCTACAATTCGATTACCGACTTACTAGCCTCTCTGGACTAATTTAAAATCTTTATTGTTGAATACAATACTCTAGTTTGCCCCTATTAGTCAAGTTTAAAAAAATTTGCTTTTTTGAATTAAGTGTTTCATAATTATTTCTAATACAAAAATAAAGAATGTCTGTGAGCATTCATTTGGAGGAATTCAATATGCAACAAGTAAGTAACCACACAATGACGTCTAATCAAAAATGGACGATGGCTTCGACTACAATTGGTCAAGGACTAGAAAGTATGGATATGTCGTTTCTATCTTTTACTTTAACCTCGATTATTGCAAGTCTACATATCAGCGCTGGAGCAGCTGGAATGCTATCGACTATTACAACTTTAGGATCGTTATTAGGTGGTATTTTTTTTGGAATTATTGCTGATAAATTTGGTCGAGTTAAAGTATTAACTTATACAATTTTTATTTTTGCTTTTGCTACTGCTGGGATTTACTTCACTTCAAATTTGCTAATGTTGTATGTTCTAAGATTTTTAGTAGGAGTGGGTGCTGGTGGTGAATACGGTGCTGGTATGACATTAATTGCAGAGAATTTTAATAAATCTAAACTAGGACGTGCAATTTCAGTTACTACGATTGGTGGCCAAGTAGGGTCGATTGCAGCTGCATTACTTGCAGCGGTTATGATTCCAATGGTTGGCTGGCGTTCAATCTATTTGGTTGGATTAATTCCAGTAATTTTTGCCTTCGTTGTTCGTCGCAACTTAAAAGAAAGCGATGATTTTATAAAAACTATGGAAACTGATAAAAAGGATCGTCCTAAAGTATCTATTACTAAATTATTTAAAACGCCTAAGCTAACTATTCAAACGCTCTCATTAATGATAATGGTAGTAGTGCAGATTGCTGGATATTATGGACTGATTAACTGGTTACCATCGATTATGCAAAAAAAGATGGGATTAAGTGTATCGGGTTCATCAGAATGGATGATAGTGACCATTATTGGTATGAGCATGGGTATGATGGCATTCGGAACGATTTTAGATAAATTTGGCCCACGAACTGCTTTTGGCATTTTTCTATTAACAGCTGCCATCTCAGTGTTTGGCATTACATTTGCTTTTAATGGTATAACGCTCTTACTTGCCAGCACAGTGCTTGGATTCTTTTCTAACGGTATGTATGGTGGTTATGGAGTGATTGTTAGCTTGTTGTACCCAACTGAAATACGTTCGACAGCTAATAACTTTATTGTAAGTGTTGGTAAAGCTATTGGAGGATTCTCACCAGCAATTATTGGATTATTAATGGAAAGTCATTCCTTGATATTCATAATGAGTTTGTTATCGATTGCTTATGTAGTCAGCTTTTGTACAATGTTATCAATTCCAGCTTTGAAAAAAATATAAGTCAAACAAATAAAAAAACGTTCTTCGCTTGAAGAACGTTTTTTTTATTTGTTTATTTTTGAATATACATCTACATCCATAAAAGTGTCTTTTACTAGTATATGTTGCTTTAAAGTAGCTTCATGTTGAAAATCTAGTCGTTCAGGAACCGCTTTACTTTTATAGTTATCTACTGCAGCTAACACCATTATTTTGTGTAAATGTAAAATATTAAACCCTAAATTGGTAATTTCTGCTAATGCTTTAGTTGTAATTCCGTTACCTTGTACTTTACTAGATAACCAATATCCAACGCTAGCGTGTTTAGAAACGTTTGAGATAGAATGTAAATCAATTAATCCCATGGGTTTGTCATCAACTTTAATTGTTAAAATTAGTAATTTTTGTTTTTCCATTTCTGCGGTTGCATATTGAATGAAGTCTTGTTCATCTTCTATAGATTGCATATCATCAACCCAGGGTAGCCATTTGCGCATATTTTCACGGTCATTATCAATAGCTTCGTAAAGGCCAGCAGCATGTTCTTCATTTGTCATTTCTAGTGTAATTTTTTGATTATTTAATTCAAATTCAGGTACGTCAAACATGATTATCACCCTAATCTTTAAAATATTCTTGCACTGCCATTCTAACATCACTAGCTATTTTTTGTTGATATGCATCACTTTTAATTAATTTAAAATCATGTGTATTATCCATAAAGCCCATTTCTAATAGTACAGCAGGTTGGGTGTTGTTTCTTAAAACATAGTAATTTCCAAAGTCTACTTTTCTATTTTCCATAGGTAAATTTTCAAACTTTTTGTCTATTATATTTGCGAAAGTGTCAGCGTTTTTATGGTACTTAAATACTTGATAACCATTTGCATTGTACATACCATTTGATGAATTAAAATGAAAACTAATAAATAAATTGGCTTTAGAAGCATATGATAAGTAGGCTCGATTAGCTAATGGAACATATTTATCACTATCACGAGTTAGTAAAACGTTAGCGTTTAAATTTTGTAATTCATGATAAACTTTTAGAGCAGTTTTTAGAGTGTATACTTTTTCCATCTTATCATCTTCTGCTGATAAAGTTCCGGCATCGCTACCTCCATGACCTGGATCTAAAACAATCGTAGTTTCAGCGATATTATCACTATTTTTAGCATTATATTTTTCTTTATTAATTAACCAAGATGCTACCCAACCCTTTTGATTATTAATTTTTATTTTCCACCAACCGGTGTTCTTATTTTTCTTGATAACATGTAGGCTTTGACCACGTTCTACGTTGCCAATCACTTTAGCATATGGAGACGGATTCTTTCGAATATTTAAATTTTGTGATTCGACTTTTGGAATAGATAAAAATCTAATCAAACTAATCGTAAATAAAATAATAATTAAAATTGCGACAATGGTTCTTATAATCCAGTTAGTTTTTGAAACATGTATAAATTTTTTCCAGGCATTATTGAGCATAATTATTTTGGTCTTCCTTAATTTTATTTTTTAAGTATTTAGATTGTGATAATTACATAAAAACACTTTGTGAAATGATTGTTTTATAATATTGTATGTTAAGATTATGTAATAATTATAACTTTTATTCAATAAGTTTTGTTGTAAAACAGTATGGAGGCCTAAACATATTGAAATATTTATATAATATAATTGCTTTTTTGGCAATTATTATTTTTAGCGTTACTTTGAGTAGTTGTTCACAAAAAGTGAACAAGAGTAACGCTAAAATTAGGGTAGTGGCTACTACTAATACTTATGGTCAAGTAGCTAAAAAAGTCTTAGGAAACAAGGGTCAAGTTATTTCCATTATAAATAAAAGTAATATTGATCCACATGATTATCAACCAACAACCATTACAGCTGAGCAGGTTACTAATGCGAATGTACTGATTTCGAACGGATTAGGCTATGATTCTTGGATGAATTCCATTAGTGTAAATGCTAAAAAAGCTACTAAAGTCTCAGTTGGTGAAAATTTATTAAACCTGAAGAGTGGTGATAACCCACATGTCTGGTACAAAGTTACTACAATGATTAAATTAGCTAATCATTTAGCCGATGTTTTTAGTAAAAAAGACACTTCTAATCGTCATTGCTATCACAACAATGCTGCTAAATATATTTCATCATTGTTAGTTTTACAAAAACAAATTAAAACAATTAAGAGTTTAAATCATCATAATAAAGTAGATGTTTCTGAACCAGTTTTCAACTATGCGTTGGATGAAATGGGATACAAAATTAACAATCCTAGTTATGCACTTTCAGTCGAGAAGGGTACTGATCCTACACCACAACAAATTCGTTCAGTAGAGAATGACATTAAGCATAAAAAAATAAAATTTTTTGTAAACAATATCCAAGATAGTAATGATATAGTGGATAATTTTGTTGATTTAGCAAAACAAAATCATGTTCCAGTTATTAACGTTACTGAAACGATGCCACAAAATAATGATTATAAGCAATGGATGTTTAAACAAAATGAACAAGTTTTAAAAATAGAAAGGTCAAACAAATATTGATATGAAAAAAATACTAGAAGTATCTAATTTAGATGTGAAATTAAAGGAAAGAACCTTAATTAGTCGATTGTCTTTTGAAATTAATAGTGGAACCTTAACTTGTATCACCGGAGAAAATGGGGTAGGTAAAACTACTATGGTGAAAACTCTACTCAAAAATTTTAAAAACAATAATCACGTTAATTTCCATATTAAGCGTAACCAAGTTCAGTATGTACCACAGTTAAGAAATATTGACGATGATTATCCATTAATGATTAAAGATTTTATTGGCTTAGGTTTACAAAATAAATTATTGCCATGGCTTAGTAAAAAAGAAAAACTTAGCATCGAGCAGGTAATGAATGAAACTAATTTAGCTCATTTAGCCCGAACACCACTAGGCAAAGCCTCGGGTGGTGAACAACAACGAGTGTTTTTGGCTCAAGCCTTAGTCTCTAATCCTAAATTATTAATTTTGGACGAAAGTACAGCCAGCATGGATAAAGATGCAAAAATTGAACTATTAAAATTAGTAAAAAATATTACCGAAAAAACTGATACAGCAGTTATTTTTATTACACATGATCCACTGTTAGTACAAAAATTTGGCGATTATGATTTAGAAATAAAAAACCAAGAAGGAATTTTAAAAAGTGTTAAAGGGGTTAATAATTAATGTTAAGCTATCCGTTTATGCAATACGCGTTTATTGCTAGTTTTTTTATATCATTATTATGTGGTTTAATGGGAGTCTTTGTAGTTGCTAGAAAGACAGCTTTTTTTACGCATACATTGTCTGAAATTAGTTTTTCAGGAGCATCATTTGGTGTTTTCCTAGGCACTTCACCTATTTTGGGAATGTTAATTTTTACAATTCTTAGTTCCTTTATGGTAGGTTCAGTGGGAAGTCGTTTGAGTCGCCGTGAATCTTCTATTAGTGTATTTTCAGTGTTCTTTATTGGACTGGGAGTTTTATTTTTAGCTTTAGCTGATGGTCAATCTAGTTATGCAACTAATATTTTATTTGGTAGTATTGTTGGAATTAGTTTTAGCAACATTGTAGTTTTAGTTAGCTTAAGTATTGCTATTTTAGTAGTCACTACACTGATTTATCGAAAATTAAAGTACAATTCATTTGATAGTGTGGGAGCCAGTTTTAACTCCAGAAGTAATACAATTGTTTCCATTATATTCTTAGTTTTATTAGCCTGTACGGTGAGTGTAACTGCTCAAATTGTTGGTTCCTTATTAATTTTTGCTTTATTAACGATTCCAGCTTCGTCAGCTAAATACTTTGCACATACCATTGCTGGTATGACATTTTTATCCTTTATGTTCTCTTTAATTGGAACCTGGGTCGGCTTATATTTAAGTTATGTTACCAATTTGCCAGTTAGTTTCTTTATTGCAGCAATTGAAACAATAATTTACTTAATTGCTGTACTTTGGGATAAGTTTTTTGTAAATTAACACATCTGTAATATGATTTTGTTATACTGTTCGTAAATAGACAATTAGTAAAAAGAGAGGTTCGGAAACATATGAAACTATACAAGAAACTTTTACCAGCAGCTATGTTATTAGGAGTGTCATTAACTCTAACTGCTTGTGGTCAAAACAACGATAGTGGTAAATCAGCATCTTCTAGTACTTCTTCAAGTGTTGATTCAAGTAGCCAATCTTCATCATCTCAAAGTACTCAAAGTAGTAGTTCCAGTAGTTCTTCAGCTACAATGAGTAGTAAATTAGGTGATGCTAAAGTTCCAGCAAATGACGGATCAGATAAAAATGGTTCAGCTAACACTAAAACTAATGGTAATAAAGATAACTTCAACATAAATTATAAAAACAATGGTCAAGTTTATGCTACTTATGCTAAACATACTTACAATAGCAATGATGAAGCACAACAACAAATTGATAATTATCAAACTAGTGAAGACACTAAGGGCTTACCAACCGTTGATTTAGGATACAATATCCAAGGCACTAAAGATCAAGGAGCTGGTCAAGTATATATTCATTGGAACATGGGAAATTGGTCAATGAGTACGCATGGTAACAACGTTGATGAAAATAGTACTGATGCACAAAAAGAAGCTTTAAAAGCAGTTAAATTCTTGCAAAGTAATACTCTTCCAGCACCACAAGATAAGGGAGTCATTACTTTAGATGGTTCTGATAATCAAATTAAATGGCAAGAACAGAATGTAGTTTACACAGTCAAAGCTAATACAGCTGAATCAGCATTAAAAATAGCAACATCTATTAATTAAGTAAAATTTTATAAGGGAGTTTAAAAATGAAACCGAAGAAACCATTTTTTAGCATTATACTGTCTACTTTTTTGTTATCAGTATGTTCATTAACATTTTTGTTTGGAACTAAGGCAAATGCTAGTTTTAAAGATTATCAACCAGTTTCTTATGATATATCAGAATGGCAGGGTAAGATAACAGATAATAAAGCTCAAGCTTTAAAAAATGAGGTTAAATTTGTTATTTTAAGAGTTCAAGATGGTATGTACAAAGACAAGCAGTTAAGTAATAACATTAGTATGATGAACAAGTATAACATTCCATACGGTGTATATGGATTCAGTCGCTATGCTAATGCTGCTCAAGCTAATGAAGAAGCACAGAGAGTTTATAATTTAGCTCCCGACGCTCGTTTTTATGTTAACGACTACGAAATAGCTTTTAATTCAAAAACTAATCAAGCAACTACTAGTTGGGCTAATACGATGCGTTCAATTAATGGTGGCAAACCAGTTGTACTATATTCTGGAATGTATAAGATGAACGCATTTAAACAAAGTACATTAAATGCTTATGATGCTTTATGGCTTGCTTCTTATTCTAAATATATGCCTCAACCATCATATAGTTATGATTTATGGCAATTTACAAGTCAATATTACAGCTCTGCTATGGGTAAAAAATTAGACGCAAATGTGATTCCAGTAAATGGTAAGCCATTATCTTTTTGGATAGGGAACAATTCTGATAATAATACTAGTAATCAATCTGATGGTTCTATCAATCCTAACAATAACAGCAATTCTGATAATAATAGTTCTCAAAACTCTAATAGTGATCAGAACAACAATTCTCAAAATACATCTAATAACAACTCCAACAATGGTAGTGAAAATAACACACCAGTTGTTACAGCTTCAATGAAAAAACGTTTCTATACTTCTAAAAAAATTACTGCTTTAAGGGTAATTGGCAAGCATGGAGTTAATTTGTATTCATCTGATGGTACTAAAGTAGGACATGCTAAGAAAGGTACAATTTTAGATATTGATAAATTATCTATTAATGGTACAAAAGTTAGAGCAGTTAACGATACTGAAGGATATTACTTCTCTGCTAGTAAAAAATTAGTTAAAAAACATTAATATGTATTAAAAAAAGACTCGTTCATTTTGAACGAGTCTTTTTTATATTGAATTATTTAACAATTTGGCAAAATTCAATTGTTTCGTGGTTAGGTCCTTGAATATTAAAGAATCTAATACCATTATCCCAGAATGAAGGGATTGATTGAATTTCATCATCTAAAACATTTAAGCCTTGTTCTTTAGCAGCTGCAAATGCTTTATCAACGTCAGTACAGTTCATTGAAATATGGTTAATAGCACCATTTTTCATTGCAACAGGGTCGCCTTCCCATGTTTCAACAATAAGGTTACCAAATTTCATAAATGCACAACGGTTTTCACCATTGTGGAACAAACCAGCTTGTTCGAAACCTAAAGATTTGTAGAAATCAATTGTAACGTCTAAATCTTTTGATGGGATTCCAACGTGTTGAAGTCCTGTAAAGTAATCGTTTAAAGCCATAATTGTTACCTCCAATAATTTTAATTATTAATCAGAAATTTTAACTACTGATTTACCTTTAAGGTTTGATGTACCGTTCAATACGCTTTCAACATCTTCTAATGAGATAACGTTATCGATAATCTTGTTAACATCAACTTTACCACTTTGTAGAAGAGCAATAGCACCTTCGAATGAGTTAGGGTTGATGAAAGCACCCTTAATAGTTAATTGTTTTTGGAATACTTCGTATGTGTTCATGCTGAATTTTTGATCAGGAGCACCTACACCGAACATTAATACTTGAGCACCCTTTACAGTTGCTTCAACAGCTTGTTCTTGAGTAGCAGGTTGACCAACAGCTTCGATAACAACATCGTATTCTGCTGGGATTTTTTCTTTAGTAGTGTTGATAACACGGTCAACACCTAATTTTTCTTTTTCTTCAGCTAACTTGTCATCATGACGACCAGTTAAATCAACAGATTTAACACCGTATGATTTAAGCATTTGTGCAAAGATAAGACCCATGAAACCATCACCAATAACTAAAGCTTTTTGGTAAGGTTTGATGTCTAACAATTCCATACCGTGAACGGCACATGAAATTGGTTCACAAGTAGCAGCTGATTTTAAATCAACGTTTTCAGGTAATTTGTAAACAACTGTTTCAGGAGCAGTAAAGTATTCTTCCAAACCACCGTTTCTTGTAACACCAACAGCTGACAAGCTTTCACATAATTCTGGACGTGAAGTACGGCAGTAATCACACTTGCCACAGTAGATGTTAGGGTCAACTGTAACTTTGTCACCAACTTTAAGGTCTTTAACATCTGAACCTACAGCTGCAACAACACCTGAGTTTTCGTGACCTAATACGATTGGAGGAACAGCTGGAGCTGAACCTGGAAGTCCATTGTATAGTGCGTAATCGGTACCACAGATACCAGCGTATTTGGCGTTAACCAATACTTCGTTTGGTTTTGGTTCTGGTTGATCCAAGTTTTGAATTTCTAATTGTTTCTTGCCAGTTAAAACTAATGCTTTCATAAATTTAACGATCCTTTCGAGTTGAATTTAAATAAATCAATTTAATTTTCATAAATTAATATATTCACAAACTACATAAGTAATGATAACTCATTTCTCTGAAAATTAAAAGATTTAATATTAAATATTATTGTATTTAATTAAATATTAAAAAAAGATCTTCTAGCAAAACCGAATTGACGGTGGTTTCGTTAAAAGATCTCATGTTATTTGATTAAATTTATAAAAAACATATAGATTGTGCTAACTTTAACTAAGTAAGCTTTTAGCTAAAGCAAAATTACCAATTGTAGCTGATCCATTACCACTAATTGATGGCTTTTGAATGTAATCTTTAATGTTTCCTACATTTACGTATCCATTCATCATCTTAGTAAATTCAAATCTAATTTTATCTAAGAATTTTTCATTTACAACGCCACCACCAAAAATAATACGTGATGGTCTGATTGTTAAGGTTGATTGTAAGGCAGCTTGTGCTACATAGTATGCCATAATGTCCCAAACATGATTAGTAATAGGGACTTCAAATCCTTTTTTGCCTAACCGAGCTTCAAAAGTGGGACCAGCCACTAATCCTTCTAAACAATCTTTATGGTATGGACAAATTCCGTCAAAATCTAAGTCATCTGGGTGTCGCTTTAGCTTAATATGGCCCATTTCCGGATGTCCTAAGTCACCTAAAAATTTATTATTAAAAATAACACCAGCACCAACCCCAGTCCCAATTGTATAGTACACAATTGAATTGATTGCGTTATTTTTAGCGTGTAGATTAATGTATTCTCCATAAACTGATCCATTCACGTCAGTTGTCCAATAAATAGGTAAATCAAAATGCTGTTTCATGGTGCCTAAGAAATTAACATCTGACCAACCAATTTTAGGAGTTTCAGTGATATACCCATATTTTTTGTCGTTTTGTCTTAGTTCGATGGGGCCAAAAGATGAAATACTTATTGATTTTAAATCTTTAAACTTTTTAAAGTAATTAACTGCTTTTTCTAAGGTTTCGTCTGGAGTGGTAGTTGGGATTCGTTCACAGTCTATAGTTTCATATTTTTCGTTTCCTACAGCACATATGAATTTAGTTCCACCAGCTTCAATACTTCCTAATAACATATTTTGGGAACTCCTTATTAACGTTGCTTTTTTATTTTTTTCTTTAGATTATATAAACAAAATTTAATGATAAGTTTTATTAATATAAATGTCAAAGTTATTTTTAAATTGGTATAGTAAAAAACCATTTTATATATGGTAACATGTACAGATACTAATAATAAAGTCAATAAGGAAGTAACGTGTTATGAGAAAAGTTATATTCATTTTTATATTTGCCTTTATAGGTGGTGCTGTGCGTGGCTTATTAAGCTATTTGAATATTGTTAATATATTTGTCACAATTGCATTGATAAATATATTAGGTTCATTTCTTTTAGCTTTTATTACAGGTTTATCCACTAAATCAATGAAAATACCTTCCGATGTTTTAGTTGCCATTAGTACTGGATTGATAGGAGGATTCACTACTTTTTCCACTTTTTCAGTGCAATTTATCAATTTATTAGAACATCATGAAATTGGTCTAGCTTTTACATATTTGATTTTTAGTCTTGGTTTAGGTCTGATCTCAGCAGTTATCGGTTACGATGCCGGTTGCAAATTTTTAAATAAAAAGGAAGTAAAATAATTCAATGTTTGAATATGTTTTTATAGTGGGGTTAGGGGCAGCGATTGGTTCGGTTATTAGATACATTGCTACAATATTGTTAAATCGACTTTTTGCTAATCATTTAATCCCAGTTTCTACCATTATTATTAATGTTACAGGTTCATTCATCTTAGGATGGTTAACTAACAATCTTTCAAATAGTCATTTTGCATTTATTTTAATGAGTTCTATCATCGGTGGTTATACTACATTTTCTACATACATGAATGAAACGGTTCAACTTTATCGAAGTAATAAAATTCATGCATTATCATATTATTTATCGACGGTTGTCCTAGGTGTCTTAGCAGCTACCTTGGGTTTTTACTTTTAATTATAGTGGACGGCTGCTACGAAAAATTTGATATCTAGTAGCTAAATAAGCATAACCTTTGCTATCAAAAGTTAAACCTTCAAATTCTTTATTAGTGTTTAAAACAGTGTCTTGAACATCTTTGCGTTTTAAATGACCAATTTTGTGACTGGGCACAGACATTATCTCACCATTAGCCACAAAATAAATTCGATTATTATGTTTATTGTATGCCATAGATTGCGGAATATTGGCTGTATTATCATTGTGACCCGGAGCATGTCTAATTACTTGTTTTAAATTCAAGCGAGAATGTTTTTTACTTAGCTTACCTTTGTAAATTCGAAGACAATTTTTACCGTTAATATTATTAGAAGATCTAGTATAACTGTAAGCATGATTATGTTTATCAAAAGCTAATTGATCACTGATTAAATAAGATTTGGATTTTACTCTAGTTTCACTCAATATCTTTAAACTATAAGGACTAATACGCATTATTTTAGCTTTTTGACTAGCATTACGACCAAGAACGATTAAGTACAATACTTTTTCATGTTGATTATATGATAATGATTGTCCATGTCCGAATTCTTTTTCTGAAGTTTTTTTAACTAGTTTATGATTTTTTAAATCAAACTTAGCAATTTCACCTAACATAGAATTATCAGTGGAAGATATTTCATGATATTCAACGAATAAGTATCGATTATCTGGAGTCATAGTAATATTTTGAACGGTTCCATAGTGATTTTTATAAACTAGTTTAGAGATTTTTCGGTCATTAATAAATTGTATGTATTTATTGCCACATTTAAAATCAAGCTGATGTGATCTGTCTGCGTAACTATCATTTGATTTATTGTGATTTGAATATATCTTGTTGTTTACACACGCTACTTTTTTATAGTTACCCATAAAAGATGTGTGTTGTTTAATAACTTTAGCGTTAGTATTTACACTGTAAAACATTAAAAGTAAAAATGCGGTGACACTAACGAGTAAACTTGTACTTTTTTTCATTATTTTCCTCACTTATTAAAATATTTGTAATTAAAAAAACTAGTCATAATTTGACTAGTTTTTTTAATATATCTTAATTATACAACAGTTGCGCCCAAACAATTTTTAAAATGGTTAATTGCCCATTCATTACCAGAAGTGGTTAGTGCAGCAACTCCTTTTTCATGAATAATAACTTCATAGCCTAAGTTATAAGCAGAAATAGCGGTATGCAACACACAAATATCAGTACATACACCTACTAAATGAATTTTCTTAATGTTTCTTTCGCGTAATTTTAAATCTAAATCAGTTCCAGCGAATGAACTATATCTAGATTTATCGTACATATATACTTTTTCATCATTTTGATGTTTGTCGAACCATTCTTGTAAATCGCCATAAAATGCTCTTCCCCAAGTTTTAGCAAGGTTATGAGGAGGAAATAGTTTAGTTTCAGGATGATATTGATCATTTTTCTTATGCAAATCAGTTGGTAAAATTACCCACTGATTATTTTCATTAAATTTTTGGGCTAAATCAATAATATATGGTGCAATTTTTTGACCAGGTTCACCTACGGTTAGTGCACCATCGTCAGCAACAAAATCATTAGTATAGTCAATTATGAGTAGTGCTTCTGGCTCTTTCATTTTGGACCTCGCTTTATTTTTTTTATTATCATACTAAATAAAAGATAATTTGTAATTAATTTTGTACAATTTTTATGCTAAATTTATTTTTTGATTAGCAAACCAATTAAGAATATAGGTTAGAGTAAAATGAACAAAATATTCAACAAAATACTAATAAAAATGTTATACCCACAATCAGAAACATTAGAATAAGTGACAGTGCTACTACTATTGTATGCCCAAGGATTATAGTTCATCCCTCTTGTCGACCATTTTCCACTAGAAGCATTATTATTTTTATCCATTTAATTAATTTTTAATAAAACTTTACGTGATAACATTACTTTACATAATAACTTTATCAGTATTGAAGTGATATTGGTTATTGAAAGGTATGTTTTATTGGATGAAGTAACTTCCAAATTAGATTCTGAAAATGCGGTTAAAATTAGGAATATTTTATACTCTTTACCAGTAACGATACTTGAGGTGGCGCATAATATTGACTATCAACAAGTTGAACAATTTAAGGTCAAACAATTTAAATTAACTAAGGATAGTTTAAAAATTATTTCATAATAAAAAAGCTTAGATTCTATAATCTAAGCTTTTTTGACTTTTAAATATAATTATTCATTTAATACCCAGAAGAAAATTAAGAATACTACACCTAATGCGTACATAAATGGATTAACTTCTTTGCCACGTTTAGCAGCAATCATTGAAATAGGGTATGCAACAAATCCTAAAGCAATTCCATCAGAAATACTGTAAGTTAAAGGCATTCCCAAAACAATTAAGAATGCAGGGGCAGCAATTTCAAATCTTTCCCAATGAATGTTCTTTAAGGATTGAGCCATCAACATACCAATTAAAATTAATGCAGGAGCAGTAACTTGGTCAGTAATTACACCTAATAATGGTGAGAAGAATGTACCTAAAATGAATAGAATACCGGTAACGATAACTGTGAAACCAGATCTACCACCAACAGCAATTCCGGCTGATGATTCAACGAAAGCTCCCATTGGTGAAGTTCCCATTAGAGAACCGGTTAGCATTGAAGCGGAATCTGCTGCAAGTGCTCTACCAACACGTGGGATTTTGTTATTTTTAACAAAACCAGCTTGTTCAGCCAATCCCACTAAAGTTCCGGCAGTATCGAAAAATGAAACTAATAAGAAAGTGAATACTACGACCCACATTTGTAAAGTATTAATTTCACCAATATGTGTTAGCCCAGCTAAGAAGACCGGTTTAACACTTGGAATACTTGCTACCCATTGTGAAGGTACTGGAATCAAGTGTGTAAACATACCTAAAATAGCTGTAGCAACCATACTGATAAAGATTGATCCAGGAACCTTAGCACTCATCAATACGATTGCAACGATTAAACCGAAAATAGTTAACCAAGTAGTACCTACATGAAATGAGCCTAAAGTTACTAAAGTACTTTTATCAGCAACCACTAAACCACCTTGATTTAAACCTAAAAATGCAATGAATAAACCAATTCCACCGGCAATTGCACTCTTCAAATCACTTGGAATAGCATCAATAATCATTTCACGTAACTTAAATGCAGTAATAATAATAAAAATAATAGCAGCTACAAAAGTTCCGGCTAATGCTGTTTGCCAAGGGATTTTCATTCCCACACAAACTGAATATGCGAAGAAAGCGTTCATTCCTAAACTAGTAGAAATAGCAATTGGATAATTAGCAATAATTCCCATTAAGAAACAACCAATAGCGGTTGCAAATGCGGTAGCTGTAAACACCGCTCCTTTATCCATACCTGAAGCACTTAAAACGTTCGGATTTACAAATAAAATGTAAACCATTGAAACGAAAGTAGTTAAACCAGCTAGAGTTTCACGTTTATAGTTGGTTCCTAATTCGTCAAACTTAAAAAAACTAGCAATTTTTGACCCCATTAGTATATACCTCTTTCAAAAATAGTTCGTATTTTGTTAAAAACAACAAATTTATTTTAACATAACAGTGGATATTAAATCAATAAACGAACTATTTTTATTTTAAAATAAAAAAAGATAGCGATTTCGCTATCTTTTTATATTATATTATTTAAAAATTTCATCGATTGTCTTGTACTCATCATTATCTAAACTAACATTCATGGCTTTGGCATTACTTGCTACTTGTTCAGCTTTTTTAGCACCTGGAATGACAACTGTAATGTCAGGGTTCTTCATGTACCAAGCTAAAACTAATTGAGCAGTACTTACTTCATGTTTTTCAGCAATTTTTGAAATTTGACTTACCTTATTTATGATACTTTCAAATCTTTGACCCTTAAAATCTGGATTTTCGTTACGCATATCATTAGCAGGGAAAGATACTTCTTTTGAATATTTTCCGGTTAGTAGTCCAGATGCTAATGGGAAGAATGGCACAAATGAAATATTATTTTCTCTTAAGTAAGGGAACAATTCTTGCTCTGCTTCACGATGAATTAGGCTATATTGATCTTCTACAACGTCTACTAAACCGTCTTTATTAGCTTCTTTAATTTGATCAAGTGAAAAGTTGGAAACACCGATTGCCTTAATTTTACCGGCCTGCTTCATTTCATTTAAAGCAGCGACAGCTTCGTATTTGGGAGTGTTATCATCTGGAAAGTGAATATAAAAAATATCAACATAATCAGTTTGTAATCTTTCTAAGGCTTCATCGACGCTTTGTTTTAGAAATTCGGGTGAATTATTAATTGTAACCTCACCGTTTTTAACATCTTGAGCAGCTTTAGTGGCAATTACAAATTTACTTCGATCATACCCTTGAATTGCTTGACCAATTAATTCTTCAGAATGTCCCATACCATACGCAAATGCTGTGTCTAACATGGTAATTCCACTATCGAGTGCTTGTTTGACGATCTTAATGCCGTCTTCATCATTTAATCCAGCAAACAAATTATATCCACCAACAGCGTTAGTACCTAATCCAAGACTGGTAGTTGATACTTCTGATTTTCCAATTTTAACCATAATTAACCTCCTAAAATTTTAATAATATAATTATGTAACAAATACACAATTATTTAAAATAATTAGCATAATAATTTTATGATTGATACTATTGTTATATGGAGTTGATAAAGTGAAGAAAATATTAGTTTTGGGAAAAAATAATTTAATAGCTCAAAAGTTAATGCAGCTTTTAATCAAAAATAATTTTGATGTAATTACAATGAATGAGCAAAACTTATCTGATAAAAATAGTTACTCTAATTATCTATCGGACGTTGATGTAATTTATTCTTTTTTGGGTCCAATGGACGTTGACCTATGTTTTGAGGCACTTTTTGAATCAATTAATGAAGGAAACATTAATCTTCGTAAATTTATAATGTGTTCAACTGCGGGAGTAGATAAAGAATTAGATAAACCCATTAAATATCCTAATGTCAAAGATGTGAAAGAATATTTAAATGAACAAAGATACGCTATAAAAATAGTGGATGAATATGAAATTCCATATACGATTTTAAGACCAGTAGAACTAGTAGATACAGCTTTTGGTAAAGTTTTTCTATACAAAGAAGGTGAAACGATGCCAGCTGGAAAAGTTTCAACAGATATAGTTTCAAAAATAGCCTATGATGTCTTGCAAAATGGTCAATATGAAAATACGTCCATTGGCATCGTTGAAAAATAATTGGAGTGATTGGATTGACATTACAAATTGATCAACAAGAAATTGAAGACGTTAAAAATGATTTAAATAGTGCTAAGCAAAGAGTACATTTAGTAATTTTCCAAACTAATTATTCGATTGACACTAAACCTAGTATGCATTTAATTACGGACTATCAAACATTTATAAATGCAAAAAATAAATTTAACGAATCGGATTTACAAATTGTCAGAGACATTTTACCGGTTACGGATAATTTAGCATGTTGGGCAATTGTACAACATAAACTAGTTTCAAAAGATTATGAAGATAAATTTGAAGTAATTAAACAATTGGAATTCTTTACGAATAAAGTTTTATTGGAAAACAAATTACCGGTTAATGGTCCAGATTTTGAGTAATTAATATAAAGATTAAGAGGTAATCATATGTCATTACAATTTATTATTGGAACGGCTGGATATGATCACAGTGCAAAGATTATAGAAAATATGCAAGCTAGGTTAGAAAGTCATCCTAACGAAGATAATTTTTATATTGTGCCTAATCATATTAAGTTTGAGGCCGAAGTGGATACGTTAAAAAGATTAAACGTTAAGGACGACCCTTTTTTTGCTAGAAATAATATACAGGTTTTTTCAATGACACGTTTAGTTTGGTATTATCTGAAAAATCATCCAGAATATCAAAAACCACAGTTAAGTGATTCAGGAATTAATATGTTGATTTATCAAATAATATTGGATCACCAGGAGGAACTCACCATTTTCAATGGTGAATTAGGACAAACTGGTTTTATTGCTAAATTAGCACAACAAATCGCCGAAATGCAGTCAGGTTGCATTTCAGCTGATGATTTAGATAACTTGTTAAATCAAAATGCCAAATTTAAATCTGAATTAACGGATAAATTAAAAGATTTTGCAATTATATATCGAGAATTTGAAGCTAAGACGTTAGGTCAATACTTGCATAAATCAGATATGTTAGACATTTTAAATCGTTATTTGAGTAAAGATACAGTTGATTTAGGTACCACCAATTTTTATATTAGTGGTTTTTCACAGTTTACCGCACAGGAGCGAGCAATCGTTGAAACCATGATTAAAAAGGCTAATTTAGTGGTAATTGATTTAACTTTAGATCGACCATATCCAACTAAAATGCCGGTTGAGCCTAATTTGTTCTATAAATCTGCTCGTTTATATAATGAATTCTATGAATTGGCACGAGTTCATAAAAAACACGTTTTGACTGATATACATGCTAATCAGCCACGAGTTAATAATGATTTGCTAAAACTAGATCAGTATTGGCAAGAATCGGTGAAAATGGGAAACATTACACCATCCACCTTACAAAATAAGTCAGTATCAGTGTTACAAACTGATAATAACTATGCAGAAGTTGCATATATAGCTAATCAAATTCGGCATATGGTTGCTACTAAAGGTTACAAATATGCTGATTTTTTGGTGATGACAAGACATTTAGATAAGTATAAAAACATTATTAAACCTATTTTTGATATGGAAGAAATTCCATTTTTTAATGACGTGCAAAAAAACATGGCTGATCATCCCTTAGTAGAATTGATTAATGCTTTATTTAGTATTGAAAATAATCATGGGAAAAACTATAAATATGCAGATGTTATGCGTCTATTAAAAACTGAAATGTTTATTCCAAAAGATGAAAATAATGATTACATTGAACTTGAAGACTATCGTAATCGAATCGATTTAACTGAAAATTTAGTATTGAAGAATGGTTACGAAGGTCAAAAATGGCTACAAACTGACGATTGGCAATATGCTTGGAGTGATGACGCCGATTTCGGGGTTGAGTTTGATGAAAATACTGAAATATCAAATAAAATTAATAGCATTCGTCATTTTATAAAAGACAATTTGCCACCATTTTATAAAAAAATAAATGCCGCTCAAAATGGAATACAAGCAGCCACTATTTTGTATGAATTTATGGTTAACATGGGAGTTCCAGATCAATTAAATACTTGGAGAAATCGCTTAATTGATGAAGGAAAACTTGAAGAAGCATCTCGTCCAGAACAAGTTTGGAATACTTTTTGTAATTTGTTAGATGATTATGTAACGGTATTAGGTAATAACGAATTCAAAGCTGAAGATTTTCTTTCACTATTACAAGCTGGGTTTGAAGGTGCTAGTTATAATCAGATTCCATCGACTTTAGATCAAGTTGCGATATCTGAAAGTGGAATTGTGCAAATGAACAATCGAAAAGTTGTATTTATGATGGGTTCTACCGATGATGTTATGCCTGATCACATTGTTAATGACAATTTGTTTAACGATGATGATCGGGATGCACTAAGTGACTATTTATCTGATAATCAATACTTAAGTGATACTTCAGAACGCCAAATGGCTGATGACCAATATTTGAACTACTTATCATTTTTAGTTGGTTCAGAAAAACTAATCTTTAGTTTTAGTGCTAATCAAGATGAAGATAATGTAATTAATCTTTCACCATATGTGGATCGAATTGCCAAACATTTTAAACTAGACATTCAAAATTTGCCAGCTACGGCAATTGCTGACGCTGATAATGTTAGTAATTTCGTTGGAACGTATCGTTCAACGCTTAGACGTTTGGTACAGGCCAGCCAAGATAGTAAGAATAACCATATTCAGTTGTCCAAAGATTGGATATACATTTACCAAAAGCTATCTCATAATATTAATTTTAAAGCTTTGACAGAAAAGTTATTGGGTGGTTTATATTACCGAAACACACCCACTCGGCTTAAACCAGAAATTATTACCAAACTGTATGGTAATCAATTAAGTACTTCAATTTCTAAATTAGAGCAGTTTTACAGCAATCCATATGAATACTTCTTAAAGTATGGATTAAAGCTCCAAGAAAGAAGTGTTTTTGACTTATCTCCAGCTAATACCGGACAGTTTTATCATGAAGCAATGGATAGAATTATGCGTAAAATTAATGCTGAAAATATCGATTTAGCTAGCTTATCAGCTAAAGATTTAAAGTCATTAGTAACCGAAGTAACACAAAAGATGTTAGAAAATACTCAAGATTTTCAGTATGCTATTTTACAAAGTTCCCATCGAATGGAATATATTAAGCAACAATTAGTTGAAACCATACAGAGAACTTTAATTACAATGCATGAGCAAAGTAAGTACACGCCCATGCGTCCGCGTAATACGGAAATATCATTTGGCCAAGTAGGGCAAAAAAACGATTTAAAACCTTTAAAGTTTGTGCTTTCACCAGATGAAGTCATTCAAGAGCCAAAATTAATTAATGTACGAGGACGAATTGATCGTGTGGATGTTATGAATGTTAATGGCCGCGACTATGTGGGAATTGTTGATTATAAATCCAGTCAACACAAACTAGAATTTGGCAAGATATATGATGGAACTTCAATGCAGATGTTGACTTATCTAGATGTATTAGCTAAAAATCTTGATTTGTGGACTGAAACTGAAAAAGCGGCTTTAGCAGGTGCAGTATACATGCATATAAATAATCCTAAGTTAACAATTAAAGAAATTAATAAGAGTATTGAAGATGCCTTTTTAAATAAGCAAAAATATTCAGGAATACTAGTAAATAACGATGAACTTTTAAATAAAATTGATCGCGCTATTAGTGATGAAAACTACGGTAGTTCGAAAGTCTTTCCAATTAGAAAGAAAAAAGATGGTAGCTTTTATAAAAGCAGTCCTATTGTAGAGCCAGCAGATTTAGATCTAATGATTCAACATAATGAAGATTTAATCAAAAAAGCAGGGCATGAGATATTTTCCGGTAATATTGATATTGCACCAGCTAAATGGTCTCCTAACAATAATGCAATGCAGTACACGCCATACAAATCAATTATGCAATTTGATCCATTATTAACTGAAAATAATTACCGAGAAGTTAATTCAATGGGGCTTGCAGAGTTAATCAAGCGATTAAGAACGGAGGATTAAAATGCAATATACTGAGTCACAAGAAAAAGCTGTTTACAACCAATATAATGGTAATGTTTTGGTTTCCGCTTCAGCTGGTTCAGGTAAAACAAGAGTTTTAGTAGACCGAGTTATTAATAAATTAATAAATCAAAATGTTAGCATCGATGAGCTTTTAATCGTTACGTTCACACGGGCTGCGGCTAAAGAAATGCGTGAGAGAATCCAAACGGCGTTAAGACAAAAATTAAAAAATTCTAAAAAAGCTCAAGAAAAATTATTCTTATTGAAACAGTTAAGAAAATTGCCGATAGCTAACATTTCAACTTTAGATGCCTTTTGTCAGACGATATTACAACGTTATTATTACATTATTAATTTAGACCCAGAATTTAGAGTTATGGCAGATCAAACTGAGATTGCAATGCTTAGAGATCAAGTCTGGGAGCAAGTACGAGAAGATTTTTATGCTAATGATGCCGATAAATCCTTTGCGCAATTAACAGCTAATTTTTCTAATGATCGCTCTGATGATGGTTTAACTAATTTGGTTTTTAAGGTTTATGATTATGCCAATGTTAATAAAAGTCCACATGATTGGTTAACTTCTACTATCAAAAGATATGAGATTAACAACAATTCAATTGTTAAAAGTGATTTTTATCAAAAGCACTTATTAAACCTAATTCAGACTGATTTAAAACAAATTGAACTAACGTTAAAAAGTGCAGTTAAAATATCTAAAAATAATGGTTTAGCTAAAGAAACACAGATGCTTAATAATGATATTTTAAACTTAGAAAATTTTGCAAAAGCTTTGAATACTAAGGCATGGGATGAAATTAGAAAACAATTTTATGATATAAAATTTGCTGCATTTCCTAGAGTTAACAAAACTTATGAGGACGATGAAAAAGATTCACATAAGCGAGTAAAAACAATTCGTGATGCCACTAAAAAAGATTTAGAGAAAATGGGCAATGAATATTTCGCATTAACTGAAGCCGACAATATAAATATTATGCAGCAATCTCGTAAATTAATTAGTAAGTTAATTCAAGTAATTGAAAAATTCAGTCAAGAATATCAAATGGCTAAAGTGAGAAGGCATGCCTTTGAGTTTATTGATATCGAGCACTATGCTTTAGATATCTTATCCAATCAAAGTGAAATTGCTAAGAATGTACGCAATAATTTAATTAATCAATTTGATGAAATTATGGTGGATGAGTATCAGGATAATAATAATTTGCAGGATGCGATTTTAAGAACGATTGCGAAGGATAATCCTAGCAACATGTTCATGGTAGGGGACGTAAAGCAATCTATCTATCGATTTAGGCTGGCTGACCCTAGTATGTTCATTAAACGCATGCATAATTACAAAAAAACTGATAATTCAAATGCTGAAATTACACTATCAGAGAATTTCCGTTCCACTAAAGAAATTGATCGCTTTATTAACCTTATTTTTGAGCAGATTATGGATAATAAAGTTGGTGAAATTGACTACACTGGGCCTGCTAAATTAGTTGCAGGAGCTAAATATTATCCTGAAGAGTTAAAGTCTACAGTTGATGTGTTAATATATGAAAGCTTTGATGAAACTGAAAAGGACAATAATGTTGATAATAATCAATTTGAAGTTAGTAATAGTGCACACGGACAAGTTGAGTTAATTGCCCAAAAAATAAATCAACTTGTGGGTACGGAAGAAATTTTTGATCGTAAAACTCAAGTTATGCGTCCTATAAAATATTCAGATATTGCAGTTTTGTCAGCTACACGAAATAATAATTTAATTATGTCCGATATCTTTGATCGATATAACATTCCAGTGCAGATTAACGGGGCCCAAAGTTATTTTAAAACGACTGAAATTCAAATTATGGTTTCATTATTAAGTATTATAGATAATCCATATCAAGACATTCCATTAGTTGCAGTTTTGCGATCACCAATCGTGGGTTTAGATGAAAATCAACTGGCCTATTTGCGTATTAATAGTAAAACCGGAGATTACTACTCAGCGGTGCTTAACTTTTATAATAAGTATTCCACTATGCAACATACCGATTTTGCAGATCAAGTTTTTGAAAAAGTTAAAATGTTTTTAGAAGATTTAAACCATTTTCGTGATGTAGCTCAACAGCAGCCACTGGTTGATCTCATTTGGGATATTTATTTACGAACTGGTTTCTTAGATTATGTAGGTGGTATGCCAGGTGGTAAACAACGTCAAGCTAACTTACATGCATTGTATGACCGGGCTGAAGTTTACGAACAATCTAATTTTAAAGGTTTGTTCCAATTTATTAGATTCGTTAAACGAATGCAGTCACAAAACAATGATTTGGACGAAGCTAATGCCGAAACTAACGATAATGTAGTTTCTGTTATGACGATTCATGGAAGTAAGGGATTGGAGTTTCCGGTAGTCTTTTTAGCAGATGTTGCGCATGGCTTTAATCTACAAGATACATTGAAACCATATGTCTTGAATGATCATTTAGGACTTGGAGTTACCTATTTAGATCCGGTTACTCGGGTAAAAAAAGATACATTACAAAGACAGATGATTGTAAAGCTAGAAAATCGTAGTACTTTAGCTGAAGAAATGCGCAAACTGTATGTGGCCCTAACACGAGCTGAACAAAAGCTATATGTTGTGGGAGCGACGAAAGAGCATAACAGTCGTAAGAAAATACTAGATGCTTGGAGTAAAGCTGGTAGTGAACCAGATTTAGTTTTAGATGCTTCCCTACGTAGTGATGCTAAAAGCTATCTAGATTGGATTGGTTTGGCCATTTTTAGACATGGTTGTTTTAAAGAAACCGATACGGAATTTAGTATTTTTCAGAATGATAAAACTAAATTTAATTTTTCGTTTGTTAGCAAAAGTGATTTATCGAATTATGCTAAATTATCTGGAGAAAATGAACTTAGTGAGCGATGGTTGAGTGAATTAAATAGTAAAGAAAACGTAAATTCAATAGGCGATATTGATCGAATTATGGATTTTAAATACAATAACAAAACTGCGACTTTAACTACAGCCTATCAATCAGTTTCGGAAATTAAGCGAGTGTTTGAAGATCCAGATAATTTACGTCTAGGTGAATATATTAATAATCAAAATGATAATCAAGCTAATCGATATGTAAAAAATGATTTTAAACAACCAGAATTTTTACAATCAAACGTTAAACCTCAAGCTACTGAAATCGGTACCGCAACGCATTTAGTTCTACAAAAAATAAATTTAAATGTGCCAGTTAACTTTGAAAGTGTTAATGAATTAGTTACGGATCTAGTTAGTCAGAAAAATATTTCGAGTGAAGTAGCTAACAAAATTAACGTTCACAGTATTGTTAATTTTTTTAATGATAAACTAGGAACATTTGCCATTGAACATAAAAAAGATTTTCATCGTGAAGTTCCATTTTCCTTATTAATTAATGCTAATCAAATTTTTGAAGGCTTTAATGAACATGCCGATGAAAAAGTATTGATTCACGGAATTATCGATGGTTATATTGAATTAGAAAATGAAGTTATACTGTTTGATTATAAAACTGATTATGTAAACAATAATGTCAATCAAATTTTAAATAAATATCGAGGTCAAATTAATCTTTATGCTATTGCCTTGGAACAGATGTTAAATAAACGGGTTAGTCGTAAATTTATACATTTATTAAATATTGATAAATCAGAACAAATTTAAATACAAAAAGATAACTATGAATCAACATAGTTATCTTTTTTATTTTGCATGCAAAACAATTTAATTATTTAAATATTAGTTTTAAAATATAATTGTATATTTTAGTGGGGGAGAATAATAAAATGAATAAGAAAATAAAAATGTATGCTTCTTTATTATCAATAATAGCAGCCTCAACCGGAGCAATCGCTGTTGCCCCCCAGGTTGTTAGAGCTGATCCTAATACGGTAAATGCTAATAGTGATGCAAGTAGTTCTACATTTGCTATAAGAAGAATTGATGGTTTAACTGTTGGATCAAATCGAGTTAGTCTATACGTTCCAGGTGCACGTAACTTTCCGGGAACTATTTACGCAATTGGAGTAAAGAGACCTGATCAATCGAGTTACATGTGGTGGAGTTCAGGAATTGATGAGAGCAATGATGGAACCATTTTTTCAGTGTCTTTTACAAATCCAACAAACCAAATGTTCGTATCTAGTCCATTTAATGTTGGTAAAAAAATGACTTTTGTTGTCCAATTTAAAGTAAATGGGCAAAATATTCAAAGTGATGCTTATTCTAAGCCATTGGATAATACAATTATCATGACATCTAAAACTGCTGCTAAAAGCCTTTTAGACGTTCTGAGTCCATTTATTGGTAATGATGCAGTTCAAGACGGTAAAAATGATATTGAAGATAGTACCACCCTAACAGGCATTGCTCAAGCTACGATTAATGCAATTTTTAGATCATTTGACAAAATGTCGGATGATTTTAATGCAAAAATTGATGGCATGAATAACTTAAGCGATAATGACAAAAATGATTTAAAGAAACAATTTGCTAACAAAATTAGCGCTGCTAAAAGTAAATTAAATGGTACCACTAGTATTAATGACATCACTAGTGGCTTTAACGATGTAAAATCCGGTTATGACGATTTATTAAATCAAGCAAAAAATAATAGTGATTCTAATTTGAGTGGTCAAAAGCAGAAACGAATCAAAGCTTTAGATGATGATTTAAGTAGTAAGAAGAGTCAGATTGATAAAATGAGTTTATCTGATGATTTAAAAAATGCTGCTAAACAAGAGCTTCAATCTATTCATGATAGAGCTGTTGAACAGGTTAACAATGCTAATACTTTGAAAGATATAGATTCAGCTGGTGTTGGTGGTACTAATGATTTGGATAATGCTTTTAGAAAAATAAATAGTAAACATGAAAATATTAGAGCTAGTCGAGATTTATACAAACGAACATTATCAGATAAAGCTGCTCAATTAAATGCTCAAATAGATAATCTAACTAACTTAAGTGATACTAAAAAAGCTGAATACAAAAATCAAATTAATAAAGAATTATCAGTTGGTACTAACGAAATTGATAAGGAAAGTGACGATAGTAAATTCTCAGGGATTGCTACTACATACTCTAAAAATATGCAGGATTTATTTGATGGGATAAAAACTAATCACGATAATGGACTTAACAATGAAAAGTTAACTGCTACATCTAAAAATTCCAAATTACAACAAACACATGATAATTTAGTTAAGCAATTAGATAATTTAGGCAACCTTACTAAAGATCAAAAGGCTGCATTGACTAAGAGATTAGAGGATACTTTAATAGATGCGTTCACATCCGTTACTGAGGCTGCTAACAGTAATCAAATTGATAAAGCAGTAAATGATGGCATTGATAACATGAACAATATTTTTAAAGATACTAAGACTAATCACGATGCCAATTTACAAACATATAAGGATAGTCAGATTGATAAACTTAATAATTATGCTAATCAAGACAAAAACATTATTGATGGTTTAACAAATCTTTCAGATGCCGAGAAAAATATTATGAAGTCAACCATTGATGCTAAATTAAATACAGCTATTGCAAAGGTTGAGGCTGCTAACGGTAATTCTGCGGTTGATGCAACTGTTGCTGCTGGAAAAAAGGATATGGATGACTATGCAAATTCACAAAAGTCTAATCATGATCAAGGCTTACAAAAATCTAAAGATTTAGCAAATAATCAATTAGATAGCCAGGCAAGTGCCATTAAAGCTAAGATTGATGGATTAACTAATTTGTCGGATAGTGATAAACAAGCGGCTAAAGATAAAGTTGACAGTGAAATCAGCACTGCTAAGCAACTGATTAGTAATTCAAAAACATCAAAAGATATTAGTGACAATTTAGCTAAAAATGCTAAGTCTCTTGATGATCAGTTTAATACTTTGAAGAATAATCATGATCAACAACTTGCTGCTAATATAGCTACTGCAACTGGCGATTTAAATGCTAAGCGTGACAACTTATTGAAGATGTTGAACGATTTAACCAATTTGTCAGATAATCAAAAACAAGACATTATTAAGCATTTAAATGCTGATGTTGAAACAGCTACTGATAAAATTAATCAGTCTACAAATAATTCAGATATCGCCAAGGCTAAAAATGATGGCATTCAAGCACTGGAAAATGATTATCAATCTAATAAAAAAACACATGATGATAATTTGCAAAAAGATAAAAACAATGCTATTGCTTCATTAAAATCTGTAGTCTCAAATCAAATTGATAAAGTTAATGGCATGACTAATCTTAGTGATTTAGATAAAAAAGCCATGTTTGATCGAATTAATGCTGATTAAGATGATAAGATACTAGCCATTAACCGTGCTCTTACAACAAACAGTGCAAATAGTATTGGTACAAACGCCCAAAATATGATTACAAACTACGTTGCTAATAAGGACAAAATTCAAAAAGAAAACTTACGTCATACTAAGTCATTAGTCAATAAAGCTTTAGATTCACAGTTAAAAGATCTTCAAGATCAAGTTGATGCATTGACTAACTTAAGTTCAGCTGATAAAAGTAAGATAAAGTCTACATTAGCCAAACAAGTTTTAGATAATCAAGACAACATTAATAATTTAGATAATGAAAATAACGTTAATGCTGCTTATGATAGTCAAAAACAAATTTTGCAGAATATGTTTAACGATGTCAAAGATAGTCATGATAAAACATTGCAAAACTCTAAAAATAACGCCATTGCCAAGTTACAAAATGAATATGACAGCTTAAATGATGAAATAGATTCATTAACTAACCTTTCAGATGGACAAAGAAGTAGTTTAATAAATCAGTTATCTAAAAAGTTCAATGACTATCAAAATAAAATTAGTCAAGATAACAATGATAATGACATTAATTCAGACGATGACCAGGGTATATCTGATATGGATAACATTTTCAACACTGTCAAAGCCGGTCATGATAGAGATTTAGCTAATGATAAGCAAAACGATAAAAGTAAAGTGAACAGCGCTGTTAATGATGCTAAAAACATGATAAATAACTTAACTAATCTTAGTGATGCGGAAAAGCAAGCCTTCTTAGATAATCTTTCGAGTATTAGTGATGAAACTAATAATATGATTGATAGTTCCGTAACTACCGGTGATGCTGATGAAGCAACACAAAATGCAATTAACAATATCAAACAATATGCAAATGATCAAAAACAAGCGCATGATGATGCTCTTAAGGCTAGCAAAGATGATGCTAAGGTTGAATTATCAAATCAATTGCATGATATTAATCTTAGAGTGGGTCAACTTACTAATTTATCACCAGAACAAAGAAAAATTGCAGCAGATACTTTAAGTAATATTGGAAATGCTTCTCAAAATGAAATTGATGCAGCGATTAAAGATGGTCAAATCAACGATAGCGCTAGTTTAGCTACCAAGAATATGAATGATTTCTTTAATAAATTAAAAGCTGACCATGATGAAGGATTAAAAAATGATCGTATTGTTGCGGGTCAAGGTTTAGGTGCCAGTTTTGTTTTCTTATCAGGTAGCTTAGATGATTTAGATAATTTAACTCCAGACCAAAAACAAGAAGCTAGAGCTAAATTGAACGATGTATTAAGTAAATATAATGACCAAATTAATAAAGGAATGAAAACTGATGATATTAATTCAGCTCTCAATCAAGCTTTAAACGAATTAAATCATATTTATGACAATAGCAAAAAGTTAAATGCATCGCAGAACTATGATTATTATAATTTCAATACTTTTGATAATAACGACAATAATTCGAATGGTAGTAATCACAAACCAGATAATTCACAAAGTAGTGGAAATATTAAAATTGCTTGCACCAATCGTCGAATTAATAAATCCAATATCTTTAAATCAGTGCCAGTAGCTGTATATACAAATAAATCAATCAAGTTATATTATGGTCCATACTTTAAAAATCGACTTAATTGGAAATATTCCGATAAAGATTCTTTGAATTTAGGTAGACCTTCATTCATTGTTAGAAGAGTTATGTATGGTAAAAATGGTAAACCAATCGCTTACTATGTTCAAAATATGGACTACAAGACTAGCAATAGTGATTCTTATAAGAAATATGGTTGGATTAGATCAACTGGTAATATGATAAGAGGTTTGTATTATAGCAAGGCTCCTAGCAAGACTTTGGTAATTAAAGCTAAGCATGGTTTAAACTACTATAGAAAAGCTAATTTAAGTTCTAAGGTTGGTCATTATAAGAATGGTCAAAAATTACACATTAAAAAAATTGTTCGTAGTGGCCTTACAACTAGAATATTATTATCTAATGGCAAATATGTTTCAGGAAATAAATTACTAGTAAAAATTATGTAGTATTAATAAATAAAGACTCTGCAAATTTGCAGGGCCTTTATTTATTTTCTTGTGGAGTTCATAAAACACCTTTTAGCTAATATTACCTAGATAATTTAGTTATCATTTGGAAATCGATAACTAAGTTAAAAACGGTCAATTATTATTTATTAGTAAATATTGTGCAAATTAATACGTAGTTTGTAATTTTAAAATTATAATTAAATTGTTACATAAATATTTTATGATTGGGGATTTTATAATGAATAAGCAGTTTTTTAAATTCACTGCCTTGCCAGTAGGTATTTTTATTGTATTATTGTACGTTACACCTTTGATAACTAATTTGTTTCACGCCAGTGTTTCAACTTACTTAGTGGTGTATATGTTAATGCAAGTACTCTTGTTAGCTGTAGGTCCAATGTGCCTTTACAAAAATGAGTACTTAGACTCTTTGAAAGATTTTAAAAAGCATGTAGCTAAGTATGTTTTATTAGCAGTTGTGCTTTGGATAGTTATAGCAATTGCACAAGTGATTTCAGCTAAAATGACGGGTGTGAGCGCTAGCAATCAAACTTTTATTAATAGCGTAACTGATAAAGGAACTTTGTTGTCTTTTTCATTGTCAATTGTGCTAACTTTTGTAGCACCAATCAATGAAGAATTAATTTTTAGAAGAATTTTAATCGGTAATTTTAAATCATATGTTCCAGTATGGGCTTTAATCATTGTTTCTTCGATTTTATTTGGACTTATTCATATGCACACAGTTCAAGATTTACAAGTTATTTTTCCATATATAATCATTGGATTGTTGTTTGCATGTGCTTACGTTAAAAATAAATATAATATTGTGGTTTCCACTTTTTGTCATATATTTTTAAATTTTGTAGTGTCATTAATTGGTTTGATTGCCGCTAGTCGATAATAATAATTTGCACGATATCCTATTTTTGATAGAATTTATAATAGTAACAAATTTTATTGAAAAGTGGGAGGATTATAATGACTGAAGTTAATGAAATGATTAATAATTTAGTTAAAAAAGCTAACGTTGCCTTAAAAGAAATGTCAGATTTTGATCAAGAAAAAGTTGATAAAATTGTTGATGCTATGGTTCAAGCTGGGCTAGAACACAGTGTTGAACTAGGTAACTTAGCATATTCAGAAACCGGTCGTGGAGTTGCTCATGATAAAGCTATCAAGAACGTCTTCGCTTCTGGACAAGTAGGTGCAAGCATTAAGAATCATAAAACTGTAGGCATTATCGATGAAGATAATGAAAACAAAACTATTACAGTTGCTGAACCTTTAGGCGTACTAGCTGGGATTACGCCAGTAACTAACCCCACTTCTACCACTATTTTTAAATCAATACTTTCAATGAAAACTAGAAACGCAATTATTTTTAGTTTCCATCCTCAAGCTATGAAGTCGTCTGCAAAGGCTGCTGAAATTGTTAGAGATTCTGCTGTATCTGCAGGAGCACCTAAAGATTGTATTCAATGGATTACTGAACCTAGTATTGAAGCTACTAATCAATTGATTAATAACCCAGGCATTGCCAGCACATTAGCTACTGGTGGTCCTGCAATGGTTAAAGCAGCTTATTCTACTGGTAAACCAGCTTTAGGAGTTGGTCCTGGTAATGGTCCATTGTATATTGAAAAAACTGCTGACATAGATGCAGCAGTTAAGGACGTAGTTGCATCTAAGACATTTGATAACGGAATGATTTGTGCAACTGAAAATAGTCTAATTATTGATAATGATATTTATAATGAAATTAAACAAAAATTGCAAAGTAGCGGTGTATTCTTTGTAAAAGCCGAAGATCAACCAGCATTAGCTGAAGCAATGTTCAATCCAGAAACTGGTGGAGTTAAGGGTCCAATTGCAGGTGCTAAGGCTACTAAAATTGCCAAATTAGCTGGTATTGATGTTCCAGAAGATACTAAGGTATTGGCAGCTGAACTGGATGGTATTGGCCATGATTACTTATTATCTGGTGAAAAATTATCACCAGTTGTTTCAGTTTATAAAGCCAATAGTCAAACTGAAGCTTTTGCAACTGCTACCAAACTATTGAATTATGGTGGACTAGGTCACACAGCAGCTATTAGAACTGGTAGTCGTGATGTAGCCGTTAAGTTCGGTGAAGAAATGCAAGCATGTCGTATTTTAGTTAACACGCCTTGTGGATTGGGTGGTGTTGGTGCTATTAATGGATTAGCTCCTTCACTTACTTTAGGTACTGGTACATGGGGTGCTAACTCTATTGATCACAATGTTAACGACTATGATTTAATTAATCGAAAAGTTATTGCTGGATATTTAAAGAACGATAACTTAGATAAGTTAATCGAAAAGTACGCTGACTAAAACAAAAAGAAAAAGCATTGATGAATAACAAATTCATCAATGCTTTTTTATATTAGTGAGCTGTGATGTTCCGAACACCATCTTCTCAACAAAGGATTGAGTGCTCTACCTTGAGCTAACAGCTCATAACTTAACAACAGGTACTATTTAACCATAATTTATTAAAAATATCAAATAAAATTTTCAAAAAAGTACTAAAACATATATAATACTAATCAATAAGTTGTAAACATAAAGGAGTTTTTAAATTGTTTTATTTTTTAGAATTTATAGTAATATTTGTAGTTGTTAGTATCATTACTGTTTTCATCAGAAGACGTAAGTAGTGAATTATTTTTAAAAATAAAGAAGGCAAGTTTATGTTCGAAAAACTATGTTATACACTAATAGTAATTGCGGTAATTATTGTTTTATCCGTGTGTTTTATTTGTTATTAATGCATTTGAGTAATTTTGAAAGGTGATATATTTTGAAAAGAAAATTGGGGCTTCTAGTGTTAAGCTTTGCATTGATGCTTACTTTAACTGCCTGTGGAGATAAAGCCAATGCCAGAAGTAATAATAGCGCTGATAATAATGTTAAATCAAACGTTAAGGCTAAAACGGTAACGATTGATTGGCGAAAACCATCTGAAAATAAGCCTTATCCTAATATGAATATTAAAAAACATAATTGGTTATTGGTATCTATTAATAATCAGAGAGTTTATGTAATGAATGCTCAAAATAAAGTTTTATACACCATGAACTGTTCCACTGGTGCTAATAATTCAACACCTCGTGGAACTTATCATATTCAAGCTGAACGTGGTGGCCATTTTTATAATGCGTCATCTAAAGAAGGTGCGAACTATTGGACTTCTTGGAAAGATCACGGCATCTACTTGTTCCATAGTGTTCCGGTAGATAAGAACGGTAAATATGTGGTTTCACAAGCAAAAGAATTGGGCAAAAAAGCTAATTCACATGGTTGTATCAGATTATCAATTGCTGATGCTAAATGGGTGAACCAAAAAGTTCCGTTTGGAACCAGAGTTGTCATTAAATAAAAAAGAAAAAGGAATGTGCATTTATATAAGCACATTCCTTTTTTGCTACATATCAGCCAAAGCTCTTAAGCCAACTTGTAATACTTTAATATGTGAAGAAAGTCCATAGTCACGAGGGTCCCAGTTGTCACTGTCGGCTAGGGTATCAGCCGTAAACAAAATTTGTGCAAAGTCAACCCCACGGAACTTAGCACAGGCTGTTAAAGCTGCACATTCCATTTCTACAACATCGTAGCCTTCACTAGTATATTCTTTAACTAACTTTTCAGTTTCGCGGAAAAAGGCATCAGTAGTCCAAGTGTTAACTTTTTGAATTTCGATATCATTTTTTTGCAGAGCATCAATAAGTTTATTAACGAAAACAGGATTTAAATCAATCGACCTTTCTGCAGGTAAGTAGTGATAAGATGTTCCTTCATCTCTTAAAGCTTTAACAGGTATAATGAAACGATTTTCTGGAATTTCTTTTAAAGCGCCACATGAACCAACTGCTAAAATTTGTTTAGAACCATTAGCAATTAAAAATTCGATGAATTGAGTGGCTGCAGGAGCACCCATAGGTCCTTGGCAAACACCAATTTCTTCACCATTTACGGTAATTTGATAAACATAAAAGTGGTTTAGTGATCGTTTATATTCACCGATGATTTTAGCTTGATTATCGGCAATAAATTTATTAAATTTTTCAGTCATTGTGAAAGCGAAGAGTAACTTGTCGGGAAAATGAAATTTCTTTTTCTTGAAAGGGTTAATAACAGCATTTTTATTATCATCATAGTTAAGAATTGGTAGTTTTTTCATAATCTTACTCCTTACAAATTTTTTTATCGTCTATTATAGCTTTCTAAAATCGGCACATCAATTAAATAACAAATAAAAAAGACATTCTTAATAGAATGTCTTTAGAGTGTAGCAACTATAATTAATATAATTGCAATTATTACAGCAACTGCCGTGATTATAAGTACATTTTTGTTAAATCTTGCTATATGTTTCATGTGAAACATAATCAATAAAGTAAGAATTGATATCAAACCAATTACATACATAATAATTAATTTGATTTGGACTGACCAATCATTAGCTAACATATTAACTTCCTGTATTTATTTTAGTCAATTAACATTTGATATGCGTATCTAGCAGTCCAAGGATGGTTGTTTTCACGCATATGAATAATTCCACGTTTTTCAAAACCATTACTTGTAATAACATGTTGCATAGCCATGTTTTCAGGGTGAGTATCAATACGGATATCTTTGTATCCTAAAATGCTAGAAACAGTAACTAAACCACTAACTAGTTTTTGAGATAAGTGTTGGCCACGGAATTTGTTGGAAATCGCAACACGATGAATTGCTGCATAGTGATTTTCAGCACCGTTTAACCATTCTCCATCATCAATTTTTAAGTAATTAGGATCAATTCCTTGATGAATGGTGGCAGTTCCAGCGACTTTACCATCAACTATCAATACGTAATTGATTCCATTTTGAACATCTTTTTCTAAGTCTGAATCTGCAGGATAACCATGTTGCCATTGGTCGATTCCTTGTTCATGTAGATAAGCAATCGCTGAGTGGATAACTTCTAAAATATCTGGTAAATCCTTTTCAGTAGACTTTCTTAAGTATGTTGCAGGCATTATAACACTTCCTCATATCGATATTTTTTATTAAAACTACAAGAGTATACCTAAATAATCCAATAATTTCAATAACTTATTAATTAAATTGCGTGCGAATAAGCACTCCGAAGCGTATTCTACTCTTATCGGTTTATTTTAGTCAAAGATAATGAATTTTTACTTTTTATTGTTGGATAAATATTCGCTTAAAATACCATTTCTTAGGCCAGCTGTAGAGAACATAATGCTTTGTGAATCGATTAAGTTCATTAGCGTAATAATAGGATTTAAACCACCAATTATGATATCAGCACGTTCTTTAGAAACTCCAGGGATTGCGCGGCGTTGTTTTAAATCACTATTTAATAAAGTATTGTAGATGTTTTGCGCTTCGTCTAAATTCATACGTAGACTTTGAATATCGACTTCAGCTTGTTTTAATACTTTTTTACGAATAATTTTACCTAAAGTACGATTAGAACCACCTAAGGCTACAATGGGTAGATGACGTCCTTTGTTTAGCCAAATGATATTGTTAAAAATGTTTTGCATTTTGGCTGTTAAACAAAATAGTTCACTGGCACTCACTTTATCAGCATCTAAAAAGCTTTCGGTTAAGTTAACAGCACCATAAGGGATTGAAATTAAATGTTCAGCAATGTGATTATGCACCAAAATAAGTTCAGTACTAGCACCACCAGTATCCATAATAATGCAGTTAGCCACTGGCATCTTAGACATTACACCTAGATAGTCGTATCTGGCTTCACTTTCACCAGAGATAACTTCTAACTTAATATCAGTTTTTTCTTTAACTAGGTCGATAAATTCTTTTTGATTTTTAGCAATGCGTGTGGCTGCGGTTGCGACTGCTTTGACTTCAACGTTTTCATATTGTGAATATATATCATGAAAGGCTTTTAGAGATTCAATGGTTCTATCGATTGCAGGTTGTTTTAATATATTTTCAGGAGCCATGTTTTCAGATAATCTGACGGGGTCCTTTTTTTCTACAACATTTTCATAGGCACCATTATCTTGAATTCTAGTTACAGTAAGACGAGCTGAATTAGAACCTAAATCAATTACAGCTAAATGTTTCATAAATTATCCTCCTTATTTTCGTAAAGGGTTAATTAGACTGTCTAACAAGTCATCAGCTAACCTTTGACGATTTTGTAATAAATATTTTTGAGAATCTAAGGCATTTTCTTCATTATTAGGCTTGCTATGTTGCCAAGTACTGTCAGGCAACATAAACCTAGTTTTAACATTGTCGTTCCACATTTTTTCATAGATCCATAAAATATGATTCTTAATTTTATGATTTAAAATCGGGAACAATAATTCTACGCGTCGACTGAGGTTACGATTCATTAAATCGGCACTAGATAAGAATACACGATTGTTTCCATTATCATAGAAACAATAAATTCGACTATGCTCTAAAAATTGTCCCACAATAGAATGAACAGATATGTTTTCCGAAATATTTGGGATTCCAACTTTTAAGTTGCAAATTCCACGCACAATTAGGTTAATTTTTACCCCAGCAGCACTAGCTTCGTATAATTTTTTAATCATGCGAGGATCAGATAATGAATTCATTTTCATTTGTACAAAGCCTTTGTGACCAGCCTTAACGTTCTTAATTTCATTATCCAACATGTCCATTAATTTATTGCGAATTCCATTAGGAGAAATGGTTAGCTTATGAAACTTAGGTGGTTGTGAAAATCCAGATAACATATTGAAGATGTTAGTGGCGTCCATTCCCATTTCTTGATGTTTAGTGAAGATACACATATCAGTGTAATGTTTAGCAGTTGATTCATTATAGTTTCCTGTTGCCATGTGCATGTAACGGGAAATTTTGTTACCTTCTTTTCGAATAACCAAGGCTAACTTACAATGAGTTTTAAGTCCAACTAATCCGTATATAACATGACAACCGGCTTTTTCCAATTCATGAGCCCAGTGCACATTGTTTTCTTCATCAAAACGAGCTTTTAATTCTACTAATACAGTTACTTGTTTGCCATTAGCAGCAGCTTTCTTTAAATATTTTATAATCGGCGATTTAGAAGATACTCGATACAAAGTGATTTTAATTGCAAGTGAGTTTTCATCTTCTGCAGCTTGTTGAATAAATTTAGTGACAATATCAAAAGAATCATAGGGATGATTAAAGAATAAATCGCTTCTTGATACTAAGTTGAAAATGTTACCGTTTTTAACTGCTTTGGGTAAGTATGGTTCGAATTTAGGGTACATTAAATCGGCATGTCCACTAACTTGGCTTATTAATTGGTTAACAAAAGTTAAGTCGACGGGTCCATGGATAGCGTAACAATCATCTTCATGTAAGTTAATTTTTTTAGTTATATATTTTTTCAAAGTTGAAGACATGTCTGCTTCAAATTCGATACGCATAGCCTTACCGTGTTGACGTTTTTTTAATTCTTGTTCAATTTCTTTCATTAAATCAGAAGTATCCGACTCTGCTACATCCATATCCATGTCTCTAGTAATTGTAAAACAGGCCATTTCTCGAATAGTAGAACCTACAAAAAGTTTATTAATATTACTTTTTATTATATCCTCCTGCATGATAAAACTATTTTCAGCAAATGGTAATTTAATTACTCGGGGAAAAACATCCGGTACTTGAATAAATGCAATAGCTTTTTTCTTTTCATTACCTGGTTTATAAATACGTAATGCAATATTTAAAGTGTCATTAGTAATGAACGGAAATGGTCTAGAAACATCAACTGCCATGGGAGTTAATACAGGGTATAACTTTTGATCAAAGAAGCTGTTTACATAACTTTTTTGTTGTTGGCTTAAATCATCTATTTTTAATATTTTGATTTTATGTCGATTTAAGGCTGGTACAATATGATTTTTGAAAATATCATATTGTTTTTCTACCAATTTATGGGTTTTTATTGATATTTGTTTAAGCTGTTCTTTAGGAGTTAAACCGGCAGCATCTGATCCCTTGTAACCAACAGAAATCATCTTATGTAATGATGCTACTCGAATGTTTACGAATTCATCTAAATTATTTTGTGAGATACCTACAAAACGTAGTCTTTCTAGTAGAGGGTTTCTTTTATCAGATGCTTCATCCAAAACTCGATCATCAAAGTCAATCCAACTTAGTTCTCGACTATTGAATAAATGACTGTCTTCAAATGCCAATATTTTTCATCCTTCCATTTTCTTTAATAGTATTATTAATTATAAACTATTGTTTTATAACTATAAATTAAAAGATGGATTTATCCCTCTTTTAATTTACTGATATTTTCATTGCCATTCCCATACCACCACCAATACAAATGGATGCCACGCCAGAATGTTTTTGAGTTCTTTTTAAATTGTTAATCAAGGTTACAACAATTCTAGCACCCGAATCGCCTAATGGATGTCCTAGCGCAATGGCTCCACCAGCAATGTTTAATTTTTCTTTGGAGATATTTAGATTATTGGCAACAGCGAGAGTTTGAGATGCAAAAGCTTCATTTATTTCGAATAAATCAATATCATCTACAGTTGATTTATTTTTAGATAGAAGTTTTTTTATTGCGTAGTAAGGGGCATATCCCATAATTGAAGGATCAATTCCAATTTCAGTGTAATCTTCAATTGTAGCTAATGGTTCAATCCCTAAATAATTAGCTTTTTCTTCACTCATTAGAATTAGAGCCGAAGCCCCATCGTTAATGCCGGATGAGTTACCAGCAGTTACAGTTCCGTTATCTATAAAAGCAGGCTTTAAATTGTTTAACTTTTCAATACTACTATTTCTATAAATACTTTCGTCATTTTTCATCTTAAAATTACTTTTTCTACTATATATATCAATTGGATGAATTTCATTTTGAAACCAACCAGCATCTTCGGCATTAATTGCTCTTTGGTTAGATTCAAAAGCCCATTCATCTTGTTCTTTTCGACTAATGTTAAATTTACTTGCTACATTTTCAGCGGTAATTCCCATATGTTTGCCACTAAAGGCATCTATTAAAGCATCATGTTGCATGGAATCAATTAGTGAAATGTCACCTAATTTATGTTCAGTACGAATGTTTTTGTTTAAAAAGGGTGCATTAGACATACTTTCGGTGCCACCAGCAATAACTATATCTGCATTCCCCAATTGAATTTCCATACTAGCATTGTGAAGAGCTTTCATTCCTGAACCGCAAACCTGATTAATAGTATTAGCAGTACTTTCTATTTTTGCGCCAGCATTTAATTCTATTTGTCGAGCAACGTTTTGACCATTACCAGCCTGTAAAACGTTACCAAAAATAACTTGATCAATTTCTTCTTTTGGTAGATGAATTTTTTCGATTGCAGATTCAGTTACGATTGTTCCTAAATCTACAGCGCTAAACTTTTGTAGCGAGCCATTTAATTTTCCAATAGGCGTTCTTTTAGCTGAAACAATTACTACTTTCTTATTCATTTTAATCTTCCTTAAATGTAATTTAGTTCCTAAATTATATATTCTATTGTACTTTATTTCTAATTATAAATTTTGTTTAAAAAACTTTTAAAAAAATGTTGACTTAAAGTTATTTAATTGATATGATATAAAACGTTGTCATTTGAGAGCAACAACATATACCAATTTGAGATTTTAAAAAAATTAAAATTGGTTGTTGACATTGAAATGAAAAGATGTCATAATAGTTTTTGTTGTCAGATAGGCAATTAAGAAAAATAAATTAGTTCTTGCAAACATTTAAAAAGTCTGTTAGAATTAAGAAGTTGGTTATATACCAATTCAGATTAGATCTTTGAAAACTGAACAAGATTTTGATAATCGATGATGTGTAAGGAACTTACGGAAGTAAGTAATTAAACATTGCGAAGTCAATTCGCTTATAAAAAAACAATTAATTTGATGAGCTAAGTTAAGCTTTTCATCTCTAAGATGAGAGTTTGATCCTGGCTCAGGACGAAC
>NZ_BPLL01000016.1 GCF_019656235.1 Apilactobacillus xinyiensis
ATTGAATATCGAAATCATTCCATGAAATTAAATATTTAATTTAGTAATAATTGTCTAACTTTTTTAAGGCACTTCATATGTAATTATCTTTTTTTATTTTTAACTTAATTTATTTTTATTTTCGATTAAAAAATCAATAAAATATTGGCTAGCCACCGGAATAGTTTGTTTATCACGACAAACGATTGCAACCGGACGGTTAACCTTTGGAATTGTTGGTCGACATATCACATCAAAATTAGTTCTAGTAGACACCAACTCTGACAAAATACTAATACCTAAACCAGCTTCTACCATCGCCATAATCGTATAATCATCTTGAATTCGATATTTTACATTTGGCGGTTCAATTCCTGCTTTTTCAAAGGCAATTAGTGGTTCACTATATCCTCCACCTTCCACCAAAATAAAAGGATCATCCACTAATTTGGATAATGGAATCGCTTTTAATTTAGCCAACGGATGCTCCTTTGGCAAAACAGCTTGCATTTCAGTATTATGAATCACTGTTTTATCTAAATCATCCCCATATTCCGCTGTCATTAAACCAAAATCGACTTGACCAGTTTTAATCCATTTTAGCAATGTACCATAGTCACCCTGTTGCAATATAAAATTAATCCCTGGATACTTAGTTTTAAACGCTTTAAATAATTCAGGTAACCAATAGCAACTTACACTTGTAATGGCGCCTAAACGGACAGTTCCAGTTTTTAATCCGTGAATTGCATGCGCAGTTTCTTGCAAAGATTGATATTGACGAATAGTCTCTTGAATGTGTGGATATAAAGTCATTCCTTGTGGAGTTAATTGCACTCCAGTTCGAGAACGTTTGAGTATTTTCATATCATATTCATTTTCTAGAGCATTAATCATTTGACTTACTGAAGATTGCGTATAACCTAACTGTTTTGCTGCTTTAGTAAAGCTATTATTATCTAAAATAGCTTGCAGCACCAATAATCTATTAATGACACATCACCTTTTCTAATATTAATAACACAAATATTAATTTTACTTATCAATAAAGCTATTATATATTATTCACAACCATTAATAAAATTTAAAGGAGTGGATACACATATGGATATTTTCAAAAAAAATCCGTTAGCACATACATAAAGGCTGATCAACGATTATCTAAAAGTCTAAAAGCTAGAGACTTAGTTGGTTTAGGTATCGGTGCAGTTATCGGTACTGGTATCTTTATATTACCTGGACATGAAGCTGCCAGTCATGCTGGACCAGCAGTCGCAATTGCATTTTTATTAGCCGCAATCGTATCTGGAATGGTCGGAATGGCATATGCAGAATTTTCATCAGCCATGCCCATTGCTGGGTCAGCATACTCATTCGGTTCGGTTGTATATGGTGAATTAATCGGTTGGATTCTAGGTTGGTCCTTGATTTTGGAATACTTTTTAGCGGTATCAGCCGAAGCAACTGGTTTTGCTGCTTATTTTAACAACAATATATTAAGCGCATTAGGTATCAATTTGCCCAAAGCTTTACAAAGTAGTCCTATGGAAGGTGGTGTGATTAACATCACTGCCGTAGCAATCGTATTAATTATTACTGCAATTATTTTACAAGGAACTAATCTTTCTAAACGTGTTGAAAATTGGGCAGTTGTAATCAAAGTCGCCATTATTATTATCTTTATCTTAGTGGGTGTATTTTATGTAAAAGCTGATAATTACGTTCCTTTCTATCCTAAAGAATTTCACAGTATTCCATTTGGTATGGGTGGAATTTCTACTGCTGCTGCAACTGTGTTCTTTGCATTTATCGGATTCGATGCATTAGCTGCTAATTCAGCAGAAACCATTAATCCCGGTAAAAACGTAGTACGTGGAATTATCGGAACTGTAATTATTGCTGTCGTTTTATACGTTTCATTCTCATTAGTTTTAACTGGAATCGTTAACTATAAACAACTTAATGTAGATGACCCAGCTGCATTTGCTTTGGAAATCATTCATCTAACTGCCTGGAATAAATTAATAACAGTTGGTGCTTTAATTGGGATTTTCACCGCCATGGTAACTATGTTTATCGGTGGATCTAGATTAGTTTATGCTTTAGGTCGTGATGGCCTGTTGCCTAAAAGCATGGGTAAGGTCACTTCAAAACATGCCGTTCCTAAAAATGCAATCATCATTGCTGCCATCGTTCAAGCAATTTTTGCAGGATTAGTTCCGCTAACCCAACTTGCATCATTAATCAATGCGGGCACTTTAATCGCGTTTACGTTCATTTCATTTGGAATTATTAAACTTCGTCATCGTAAAGATATTAAAAATGATGGTTTTAAAATGCCTCTTTATCCATTTTTACCAATCTTAGCCGGTGTATTTAGCATTTTCTTCATTATTATGTTACCGGACATCACTAAAATTTCAGTAGGTATTTGGATTATAATTGGCTTTATCGTTTACTTTACTTATGGCGTTCATCATTCTAAACTACAAAATAACAAGTAAACAAAAAGACTGGATATTAAATCCAGTCTTTTTTAAATCATTTTACTCAAAAAGCGTTTTGCATTATAAGTTTGGGGATTTTCAAAGAAATCTTTAGGAGCTTGTTTTTCTTGAATTTTACCATCATCCATAAACCAAATTTCATCTGAAACACTTTTCGCAAATTCCATTTCATGGGTGACAATAATCATCGTCATGTCTTGTTTAGCTAATTCTTTCATAACTTCCAAAACTTCACCAACTTTTTCGGGATCTAAAGCCGAAGTCGGTTCATCGAATAATATAACTTCTGGATCCATAGCTAATGCACGGACAATCGCAATTCTTTGTGATTGTCCACCAGATAAACTATTGGGATACACATCGCTTTTATTATCTAAACCCACCATTTTCAATAATGAATGCGCCTTTTCTTCAGCTGCTACTTTACCCATCCCTTTAACTTTAATTGGAGCTAAAGTAATGTTATCCAAAATGGTTTTATTATCAAACAAATTAAAATTTTGAAAAACCATGCCAATATTGGTTCTTAATTTAATTAATTCTTTAGGCGAACTACTTACCAAATCTTTACCATCTAGCAAAATCTTACCTGAAGTAGGTTCACCTAGCATATTAATACAACGTAGAAAAGTACTCTTGCCTGCTCCGGAAGGTCCCAATAAAGAAATAACGTTTCCTTTATATACTTCAGCATTTACATCTTTAAAAATAACATTATCTTTAAACTGTTTAGTTAAATTTTCAATCTTAATCATTGGTTCCATGGCTAATCTTCCCTTCAAAGTATTTCATAATTCTGGAAATAGTAAATGTAATTACAAAGTAAATCACCATAATAATTGCGATAGGTGCTACTCCTTGATACGTATCCGCTTGAACTGCTCTCATTTGATACATCAATTCACCTACTCCAATTACTGAAGCAATTGAACTGTCTTTAATCAGTGTCACTAATTCATTTCCTAGGGCTGGCCAAATATTCTTAAATGCTTGTGGTAAAACTACGTAACGCATCGTTTGCTTTTCAGATAAACCTAATGATAGAGCTGCTTCACTTTGACCTTTAGCAATTGAAGTGATTCCGCCTCTAATGATTTCAGCAACATAGGCTCCGGAGTTAATAGAAATAGCAATGATTCCAGAAGTTAGTGCTGGAACGTTTACAATAGCACCTAAACCAAAGTAAACGAACATGATTTGCACCATTTGTGGAGTTCCACGAATAAATTCAATATAACAAACAGCAATTGAATGTAATAACCAGTTCTTACTTAATCTCATTAAAGCAAAGATAATTCCTAATATAATTCCAAAGAAGATGGATACCACTGAAATTAGCATCGTACTCTTAATTCCGGAAATGAAGAAGTCTTTGTATTGCCACATGGAACTAGCTGTAGATGTTTGTTTGTTGCTGGACATATGTTTAATAGAATCTGGAATAAATTGATCAACATATAAATTATTAGTAGTTACATTTTTAATTGTTTGATTAGCTTGTTTAACTAATGATGTTGCTCCTTTAGGAAAAGCAACGTTATTATTGCTATCAGCTGAATGTAATCCCGCACTAATTTTCATAATTCCAGTATTATGTGATACATATGAATCAGCTACCGCACTATCCATTGCAATGGCCGAGATTTTATTTGATTTCAATGCTAATATTAAGTCATTAACATTTTCCATCCCTTTAACCTTTACATTTTTGTTAGCTTTTTTAATCAAATCATATTGAACTGAACCTACTTGAGCTCCTGCTGATAATCCTTTCAGATCTTGATATGATTTGATTTTATCTTTATCACTTTTATTAATTAATAGTCCTGTACCAGATTGATAATAACTGTTAGTAAAGTCAACACTCTTAGCTCTTTCCGGAGTCTTATTTAACCCTGAAATAACCATATCTACTTTATGCGTTTGTAAAGCTACTAATAGTGAGTCAAAACTCATAGACTTTACTTTTAACTTAACTCCCATATCTTGAGCAATTTTTTGACCTAACTCAACATCAGCTCCATATATTTGTGAACCATTACTCCCCTTAGATAAAAATTCATATGGGGGATAATCTGGTGAAGTTCCCATTACTAAAGTGCCTTTGGTCTTAATATCTTTTAAATAACTATCGGCATTTACATGGTTTACATTTGAAAAAATAGCTAAAAACAATGAAAATAATAAAATAATTGGCCACAAAATAATTTTCTTAGATACATGATTATTCATAACGTTCCATCCTTTACTAATTTGATTTAAAACCTTAAAAAAATAAATACTATCGTTGCTCAATTTCCTTGTATTTGAACAAGTTAAATATGTTTATGAACATTTAAACTAATACCCTCTTTCAAATAAAAAAGTCCCCTTGGATAAAAATCCAAGAGGACGATTACTCGCGGTGCCACCTCTGTTCTCAACATTTTCACAAATATTGACTCAGTGAGTTATAAACTCCAGTGATAACGTAACCAACGTTTTTTCTACTCATTTCGAAAAAATACTCACAAGTACGATTAATCAACTAATCTTAATAACTCTCAGCTAACGTTATTTTCTCTGTTAAGATTTTAAATCAATTAAATTCTTGCTCTTAGTTTTAAATTATTTAAATAAAAAAATCCCCTAGGAATACAATTCCTAGAGGACGATTGCTCGCGGTGCCACCTCTGTTTCCAACATTCTCACAAATATTGGCTCAGTAAGTTTAATAACTTATGACGATAATGTGTCAACAATAATCCTAATCAATTCAGATTATAACTCGCAGGTACGATTTAATTTAGTTTATTATTAGCTCTCATCTAACGCTAAATTTTCTGTAAATAATTAATAAATTAAAATTCCTGTTCAAAGTTGCAATATTTAATTGTAAATAAAAAGTCCCCTTGGATAAAAATCCAAGAGGACGATTACTCGTGGTGCCACCTCTGTTCCTAGCATTTTCACAAATGCTAGCTCAGTGAGTTTTAAACTCAAGGTGATAACGTTCACCAACGATTTTTCTACTCGATTCGAAAAACAACTTACAGGCACGATTTAATTATGATAATGCTTAGTCTCACTACCCTAAACTTTCTGTGAAATATCTAATAATTAAAATTCCTGTTCAATGTCTTTTATGATCGATTTATATACTATAACGATATACTAAAAAATGCAAGCTATATTTAAAATTAAATTTAAATTAAAATTATTTGTGTGCAGATGTCATTATCATAGAGGTCAACAATGCATGTAATAATATAAATCCAACCACATATCCCCAGTATTTCATGAAACTAACTCGCATGGCCGCTGTCCAGCGATACATATAACTACCTCGACCATCAACATGATCAATAACATTAAAACAGATTAGATTATATGCATACATTAATCCCATAAAAGAAAATGCATACACAATCGATATAAGCAAACTAACAATATTAAAATGCATAATGGCTAAAATAACATAGAAAAATGATTGACCCACTGAGAACATCAAAAAAGCATTTGGAATCAACATTCCTCTGCGTGATGGAATCATGGAAAATAATAAATAAATCATTAAAAACATAATAGCTACAAATAACTCATTAATTAGTGTAGCAAAATCTATCCCGGCAAATTGCAAAGTAACAAACTTAATTCCTTGTGCATGAAAAGTTAAATAAAAATAATAAACAGTAAACAAGAACCACATGTAAGCAAAGATAGTTCCTTTATACGATAAATTTAGTTTTTTCAACATTACATTATCCTCCAATTATATTTGGTTTAATTTTACATGATTAATCAAATATACACAAAAAAGCTACTAGATAATATCTAGTAGCTTTTTATTAATAAATATTTATTCTAAACCAACACGTTTAAAAATTTCATCAGCATGACGTAAATGATAATGGTAATCAAAAGCATCATTGATGTCATCATCAGATAGATGTTCACGAATTTCAGTATTATTTTCAACCAGCGGTCTAAAGGCTTTTCCTTCATCCCATGACTTAGCAGTTAAGGGTTGTACCAAGTCATAAGCACTTTCTCTAGTCATTCCTGCATCAATCAACTTCAACATAACTCTTTGCGAATAAATCAAGCCATGAGTCATCATCATATTAGATTTCATACGTTCAGGAAATACATCTAAATTACCGATAATATTATTAAAACGATGTAACATATAATCTAACAAAATAGTAGTATCTGGCAAAATAATTCGTTCAGCTGAGGAATGTGAAATATCTCTTTCATGCCATAGAGGAACGTTTTCATAAGCAGTCATCATATGTCCACGAACTACTCGTGCTAATCCACAAATATTTTCTGAACCAATCGGATTACGTTTATGTGGCATAGCTGAAGAACCTTTTTGGCCTTTAGCAAAATGTTCTTCTACTTCGTGCACTTCAGAACGTTGTAAGTGACGAACTTCTGTAGCAAATTCTTCCAAACTAGTAGCAATTAAAGCTAGTGTTGAAACGTAATCCGCATGTAAATCACGCGGTAGAATTTGACTAGTAATTTCTTGAGCACGAATTCCTAAAACTTCACAAGTATGTTTTTCCACAAAGGGATCAACATTAGCAAACGTTCCAACAGCTCCCGAAATTTTACCAGCTTCCACTCCCTTAGCAGCAGCTTCAAAACGAGCTTGATTACGTTTCATTTCTGAATACCAACGAGCTAATTTCAAACCAAATGTGGTGGGTTCAGCATGTACACCATGCGTTCTACCCATCATTACAGTATCTTTATATTTTTTAGCTTGCTTAGCAATTGTTTCAATTAAAGTGTTAATATCTTCTCTTAAAATATCATTAGCTTGTTTTAAACGATATCCTTGTGCGGTATCAACTACATCCGTACTAGTGACACCAAAATGAATCCATTTTCTTTCTGGACCCAATGACTTAGAAACATCGCGTGTAAAGGCTACCACATCGTGATGTGTAGTTTTTTCAATTTCAGCAATTTCGTTTTCATCAAAAGTCGCGTTTTGTTTAATTTTTTCAACATCTTCCGCTGGAATGTGTCCTAGTTCAGACCAAGCTTCATCAATTGCGATTTCCACAGCCAACCAAGAAGCGTATTGATTGTGTTTGGACCAAACAGCACCCATTTTTTCTCTTGTGTAACGATCTATCATAATGTAGACAGCCCTTTCAATTTCATATTAATTACAGCTAAATCTTACCATATAAAGTTCATTTTTTCATTAAAAAAAGCAAATATTTTTATTTAATATCGTTATTTTTAACTAAAAAGCGAACTATTTTAATCTTTTTTAATTAAATTGTTCTTGAAAATATTTTATAATCTGCTAAAATCGTTAATTGGTGATTAGTTTTAAACAACTTTTCATCAACTTTAAAATTTGAGGTGTTGTTATGTCATCAATAGTAATAGTAGGTAGTCAATGGGGCGATGAAGGAAAAGGTAAAATAACTGACTTTTTAAGCCAAGATGCTGATATGATTGTTAGATATTCTGGTGGAGACAATGCTGGTCATACCATTGTAGTCGATGGAAAAGAATTTCATTGTCAATTAATTCCATCTGGTATCTTTTACAAGGATAAATTAAGCGTTATGGGAAATGGTGTTGTTATCAATCCTAAATCTTTATTAAAAGAACTAAACTACCTAACCTCAAATAATATTGATGTTAGTAATTTAAGAATTTCCTCACGTGCTCAAGTTATCATGCCTTATCATATTTTATTAGATGAACTACAAGAAAAAATGAAAGATGATAAAATCGGTACCACTCATAAAGGAATTGGTCCCGCATACATGGATAAACTAGAACGAATCGGAATTCGAATTGCTGATTTAATTGATAAGGAAACCTTTAGGAAGAAATTATCACAAGCACTAAAGATTAAAAACGAACTATTAACTAAATTATACGGTCATGATCCATATAAATTTGAAGATATTTTTGATGAATACTTTGAAATGGGTCAAAAAATTAAAAAATATGTTACCGATACATCACTATTAGTAAATGAGGCTTTAGATAATAATAAAAAAGTTTTATTTGAAGGTGCTCAAGGCGCTATGTTAGATGTTGATCAAGGAACTTATCCATTTGTTACATCATCCAATCCAATCGCAGGTGGTGCAGCTGTGGGGGTTGGAATCGGACCTAATCGTATCAATGCAGTTGTAGGAGTATGTAAAGCATATACTTCACGTGTTGGTGACGGTCCATTTCCTACTGAATTACATGATGAAATTGGTGATCATATTCGTGAAGTAGCTCATGAATATGGAGTAGTTACACATCGTCCAAGAAGAATTGGTTGGTTAGATGCAGTTGTTTTAAGACACGCTGCACGTATTTCAGGATTTACACACTTATCATTAAACTGTTTAGACGTTTTATCTGGTTTTAAAACGATTAAAGTGTGTGTAGCTTATGAATATGAAGGTAAAAAAATTAATCACTATCCAGCTAACTTAGATATGCTCGACAAATGTACACCGATTTATGAAGAACTACCTGGTTGGTCTGAAGATATCACTAAATGCCGTAATATTGAAGAATTGCCAGAAAATGCTAAAAATTACTTAGCTCGCGTCACTGAATTAACTGGTGTCAAACTAGATACTTTTGCAGTGGGTCCAGAACGTGAAGCTACTAATATTGTTCGTAATGTTTGGGAAGATATACAATAAGCGAGGTTATATAATATGAAAGTATTTGATTATGACGATGTACAATTGATTCCAGCTAAGGCTATCATGAAAAGTCGTAGTGAAGCCGACCCTTCGATTAAATTTGGCCCAAGAACTTTCAAGTTACCAGTTGTGCCTGCTAATATGCAAACTGTAATTGACGAAAATTTGGCTACTTGGTTGGCATCTAATGGATATTTCTATGTAATGCACCGCTTTCAACCTGAAAAAAGAGCTGAATTTATTCAAAGTATGCATGATAAGGGTTTATTTGCTTCCATTAGTGTTGGAATTAAAGATAATGAATATGATTTTATAACTGATTTAGCAAAAAACAATAATGTTCCTGAATATATTACAATTGATGTTGCACATGGTCATTCTGATTACGTTATTAAAATGATTCATTTCATCAAAGAAAATTTACCAGATAGTTTCTTAATTGTTGGTAATCTAGGAACTCCGGATGCAGTTCGCGAAATTGAAAACGCTGGAGCTGATGCTACTAAAATTGGTATCGGACCTGGTAAGGCTTGTATCACACGTTACAAAACGGGCTTTGGTACTGGTGGTTGGCAACTTTCTGCTTTGAAATGGTGTATGAAAGCAGCTACTAAGCCAATGATTGCTGATGGTGGAATTCGTACAAATGGTGACATTGCAAAATCCATTCGTTTTGGAGCATCAATGGTGATGATTGGTTCAATGTTCGCTGGTCATGAAGAATCTCCAGGTGAAATCGTAGAAAAAGATGGTAAAAAGTTCAAACAATATTGGGGTTCTGCATCTGCTAAACAAAAAGGTGAGCATCGTAATGTTGAAGGACGTCAATTACTAATCCCTTACCGCGGAAGCGTTAGTGATACGCTTAATGAGATGCAAGAAGATTTACAATCATCCATTTCATATGCTGGTGGAACTACACTAGATGCGATTAGAACCGTTAACTATGTAATCATGCATTAATATAATACAAAAAAGCAGTTCGATTTAAATCGAACTGCTTTTTATTTATAATGTTTTAATTTTAGTACCAACCATTTTGTTGCCAGAATGATTTAGCATTTTCCCATGAACCGTAACGAGAAGTAACATATTGATTAGCAACACGTTCTTGGTTAGCAGCTGAATAGTCACCATTTAGATAAGATTTATCCAATTGGTATTTACCGTAATAACGACCATTTTGAGCAGTATATGATCCGCTTGATTCACGTGATGCAATCCATGATTTAGCAGAATTACCATTACCATAGCTTGTTGTGTTGTTGCTTTGAGTATAGTTAGTTGTGTTTGATTGAGTTGTTTGTTGAGTATTGTTTTGAGTAGTTGCATTTGAACTAACTTGGTTATTAGATTGTGCTTGTGGAGCTTGAACTACAGTTTGTTGAGTGCTTTGTGCACCTGGTAAAACTAGTTTTTCACCAACATAAATGGTTGTGTTAGAAACACGATTATTAGCTTGTTGCAATGCATTTAATGAAATGTTATTTCTGTTTGCAATGCTCCATAAGGTATCACCTGCTTGAACAGTAACAGTTTGTTGACCATATGCATTAGTATCAGCACTTGCTGAAGTAGCACCACTTGCTAAAAATAAACCAGCGGCAGCAGCAGTAGTCACTAAAAATGTTTTGATTCCTTTAAATTTTGTCATATAAATAAATTCACTCCTATAATTTTTAAAACTATATTTATTTCCGATATCTTGATATTTGTTAATCGCTATTGATTAACTGTGATGTATAATACATGCTCACTATTACATGCAAATATCAGAAGTTTTAAAAAAAAGGAGTTTTTCGTAATATTTGTTGGTTTAATGTAACATTATCAAATTAATAATTTAGTGCTAATACTCTGAAACCTTTTAATATCAAGCTATAAAAGCATAATTATAAATATAATAAAAAAACAATCACAAAATATTTATTGTGATTGTTTTTTTATTATTTAAGATGTTTTACGGCAATTCCAGTAAAACCACTAAGAATTGAGAAGATTGGTGACAAAATACTTAAGAATACAAATGGTGCGTATTGTGAAGTAGGAACACTTAAAGTCGTCGTGATGAAAGCACCGGCAACTCCCCAAGGTACTAAGTAGTTAATTACAGTTCCACCATCTTCCAACGCTCTACTTAATGCTACTGGAGCTAAGTTAGCTTTCTTAAAAGCATTTTTAAAGGCATTACCAGGTAAAATTACTGATAAGAATTGTTCTCCAACGAAAACGTTAACTCCAATACAAGTAGCAATTACAGTTGTAATTAATTTTCCATCAGAATTTAAACGTTTAGTTAAAGGATTCATAACTGCATCAATAACTCCTAGGTTCATTAGCAATCCTCCAAAAGCTAAAGCAGCCATAATTAAGACGATTGTGCCCATCATACTTGAGATTCCACCACGTGATAATAAAGTATCTACTTCTTTATTACCAGTATGAGAAACAAAACCGCTTGTAATAACATTGTTTAAATTAACTAATCCAAATTTAGGATTTTGAATAAAAATCATAACTGATGAAACTACCACATTAATGAATAAAGTTGGAATCGTTGGGATATGTGCCCATGCACATGCAAATAATAAAACTATAGGAATAATTGCCCAAAATGTAATGTTAAAATGACTTTCTAAAACATTTACTGTAGCAGTTACTTTACTAAAGTTAGCAGCACCACTACCACGATTAATAATTGCAAATAAAATAAATGAACCTACCATTGCTGGAATTGTTGACCACATTAAGTTTTTGATATGTTTAATTAAATCGGCTCCTACGACTGCTGAAGCTAAATTAGTAGAAGCTGATAGTGGTGAAGACTTGTCACCGAAGATAGCTCCGGATAATACAGCTCCGGCAATCATTGCTGGACTAATGCCCATTGTAATTCCAATTCCCATAAAGGCAATTCCTAAAGTGGAAATAACGGTAAAAGCACTTCCAATAGTTGATCCGACTAGCGCACAAACAATGAATACTGATGGTAAAAACCATTCTGCACTAATTAAGTGGAAACCAAATACCATCAAACTAGGAATAATTCCTCCGGCTATCCATACACCAATTAGAGATCCAATCAATAAAAATATAAATAATGGCACGATTCCTTTTTGAATCCCTACAACGAAACTTTTATCAATTTCATCCCATGAAAAACCTTTGAATTTACCCCAAAATACCATCATCATAATTCCAATTAAAATGGGAACTTCAGGAGAAATTCCTAATCCAATCACACCGACTCCCATGACAACAATCATTGCTAATAATATAATAATACCTTCTAATAAACTAACCTTTGGTTTACTATTTTCCATAATAACTAAACTCCCCTATTTTTTATTTATCTGCATTTTTTGGAGATAGCTAATATCGTGGCATCCCTCCGCAATTTTTACAAAACATTTAATCCATTCCTTTCAATAAAAAAAGTCCCTGTTGTTTAAATAAACAACAGGGACGATTATAGTTTTTTACCGTGGTACCACCCAACTAGAGAATTAAAGACACTAATTCTCACTCTCTAGATGGTAACGGTTCTAGATTCCGTTCTTGTGTAGAAACTATTCAACGTATTTGGCTAATTATGCCCTGATCGGTTCGCATCAACCACCGACTTTCTTACTCCCAGACATAACGCTACTTAAATTTGAAATTAACGATTTTACATATTTGATTAAATTAAGATTAGCATTTTTTAATTTTAATGTCAAACTAATTTTTAAATTTCTTGCATTTTTCGATCAAAATAATGTTTTAGTTGTTCTTTACTGTAAACACCAGTCACTTTTTCAACCGCTTTACCATGTTTGAATAAAACAATCGTTGGCATCCCCATGACTTTATATTGTTTGGCAATATCTTCGTTATTGTCAACATTAACTTTACCAAAAACAATTTTATCTTTTAATTCATCAGATAAATCTTCAAATATAGGAGCCATCATTTTGCAAGGTGCACACCATGGTGCCCAGAAATCTAAGACTGCCATATCCGCAGCATCTATAAAATTAGCCAAGTTGTCATGATCTACATTTTGTAACATATATTAATCCTTCTTCGTAGCTTTTTTTCTAATGTAGTGAATAATAATAGTTACCACGAAAGATAATAATACGATTAAACCAAACCAAGCAGCTGGAATTTCAATATCAATTGCTGGAATAGATAATAACAACTTTAATCCAATTACAGCAATTAAAAAGTAAGCCATGGATTTTAGTTCTGGAATCTTATTCATAACTACCATGATAACTTCAGCAATTCCACGCATTGCAGCAATTCCCACAATTCCACCAAGTAATACAATTACTGGATTTTCTGAGATAGCTAAAGCTGCTAAAACTGAATCTACTGAAAAAACAATGTCCATGAACTCAATTTGAGCAACCGTTTTCCAGAATAATTTTCGATGATTACTAGTATCATCACTTGAAATAACTGTCTTTTTCTTTTTATTAGGTTTGAAAAAATGTTTATAAACTAGGTAGAACAGATATAATCCACCAATAACTTTAACTTCCCAAATGTGAATTAAAAATGCTCCGATCCCTATAATTAAAAATCTAAAAACATAGGAACCCCAAATACCATAAAACAGTGATTCTTCTTGTAATTTCTTAGTTGGTAAAACTTGAGTCTGTGCTGCTAGCACTACCGCATTATCAACTGATAATAAACATTCAATTAAAACTAAAGACAAAATGGTTATCCAAGCGTCTTCAGAAGTTAAAACTTTACTCCAATTACTCAAATCAAAAAATGGTCCGTATAGATTACCTAGAAAATGTAACACATAATTTCTCCTTTTATTATTTATTTTTCATATCAATTATATCAGAACTAACCCTGGAACTGTCAGTTAATTATTTATTAATATTCATTGCTTCTAAATCATATTTACCTAAATTAAATTGTCTAATCACACTCACTAATGTTTTAGCATAGTTTGGATCAGTTGCATATACGTTTTCTTGCAGTAAACGAGCGGCTTTTAGGTAACTAGTAACATTTTTTTCTTTAATGAAATGTTCTGCAATCGTTTTATCATGATCAGCAATTGCAGCTTTTAAATCGGGATACTTACGAAAAGCTGCTTGTACTGTAATTTTTTTACCGTTTTGATATTCATTCGTATCATATGAAATCGACTGTCCTTTATAACCACCCTTAATTCCAAATGGATTATTAGCTACTTGATATAATTTAGATTGACCCCAGTTAGATTCAACAATCGCTTGAGCAATTACAATGCTGGGTAATACATGGTATTTTTCTCGATAAGTAGCAATTGATGCATCTGCCATTTGATTAATAAATTTTTGCTGTTTTTCACGTTTAGCACGTTGTTCGGCTAATAACTTATCACGATTAGCTTGTATAATACGATTTTCTTGAATTTGTTGATGAATTTTTTTAGCACCGTATCCAAGTCCAAATGCTAAAACAATTAGTAGTAGATATATAAAGTATCTAATTTTGCTTTTTTTCTTTCTTCTTGCCAATGGAATACCCTCTCAGTTTTATAATATGTCATTACATTATTAATTATATTATTATATTTATTTTTTTAAAGTTAGCTTTTTAATAATTAACGAATTTTGAAATTTTATTGACCAATATAAATCTAATAAATTGTTTTAATATCAATAATCTAGTAAGATTATACTTACTAAAAATAACCAAAGGAAGTGAAATTATGAAAATTGGAATTACTGGAAGCATTAATTTCAATAACAATGAAAGTTTTAGAACTAGAGAGTCGCAATTTGCTCAAAGAACTCTAATCAAGTGTCTACTTTCTAATAACGTAACCCCCATCATCTTTCCGATTGCTAAACCAGAAATGGCTAAGGAACTAGCTGAAAGTGTTGATGGAATTATTTTCACTGGTGGAGCTGATGTGTTACCAAAATATTATCATGAAGATCCCATTGAAAAAATTGGTTTAACATATGAACCTCGCGATGAATTCGAGATTGCATTATTAAAGGTAGCTAAAGAACTACATAAACCTATTTTAGGAATTTGTCGTGGCATGCAAATCATTAATGTAGCATTAGGTGGTTCACTATATCAAGATTTAAATTCACAATATAAACCAGCTAACAAAGAGCTTTTGCATCATTCACAATCAACAATTGGATACTCCCCCGTTCACTATGTAAACGTTAAAAAAGATTCGGCCTTAATTGAAGTTATGGGTGAACATCCTTTTGTTAATTCTTTTCACCATGAAGCTGTAAAAGATGTAGCAAATGAATTGCACATTACTGCTACTGCAAATGATGGTGTTATTGAAGGCCTAGAAAATCATGATGCTTCCATTCAATGTGTTCAATGGCACCCTGAAAATATGTGGGATCATTATGCAGACGAAGCTAAATTATTTAAAACATTTTTTAAACGTGTTAAAAATTCAATTGAAAGGAAATAAATATGTCTGATAATAAAAGAAAACTTGGTTTCTTTAGTATTGTACTATTAGGAATCAATGCAATTATTGGGTCCGGTATTTTCTTATTACCTAGTGCTGGAATGAAAGCCTTTGGACCCGCAAGTATATTAGTATTATTTTTTGATGCAATTTTAGCATTTATGATTGGAATGTGTTTTGCTGAATGTTCCGGATTGTTTGACGAAACTGGTGGTGCTTATATATACGCCAAAAAAGCATTCGGTAATTTTGTAGGTTATGAAGTTGGAATTGCTGCTTGGGCAATAAGAATAATTGCTGAAGCTACTATGTATGTAGCTTTTGCTACTGCTCTGGGTGGATTTTTCCCCGCACTAAATAATACTATGTCAAAAAATATCGTTGTAACCGTAGTTGCAATCTTGCTGATGGCATTAAACTTGTTTGGAGTTCGTGCAACTTCGATTTTAAGTAATGTAGTCACTGTGGGTAAACTATTACCTATTTTATTAATAATAATTGTTGGTTTATTCTTCATTCATCCAGCAAACTTCCATCCTTTCTTTATTCCAGAACTAACTAATCCTGGTAATTTCTCCAGTGCAGCCTTGACATTATTTTATATTTTTACAGGAGTTGAAGGCTTAGTTGTTACCGCTGGTGAAATGAGCAATGTTAAGAAGAATTTACCAAAAGCCATTATGGTAGTATTAACCACAGTTACCATTATTTATGCGTTAATCATGGTAGTTTGTATTGGTGTTTTAGGTTCTAATTTAGCCAATACTTCTGTCCCACTTCAAGCTGCATTTACTGCAATGATTGGTAAAATTGGTGGACAAATAATTGTTATTGGTTCGTTATTATCAATTGGTGGAATTTGTATGGCATCAGCTTTCATTACCCCACGTTCAACTGTAGCATTAGCTAAAAATGGTATTCTACCTAAATTTTTTGCCAAAACTACTGCTAAAAACACTCCCTATGTTTCAATTATTATTAATGCCGTATTGATTTTATTGTTGTCATATTCTGGAACTTTTACCTATTTAGCTCAAATCAGTGCAATTTCTAGGTTTGCGCAGTTTATTCCAACAATTTTAGCAGTAATGGTATTTAGAAAGAAAATGAAAGATGCTGATCGTGCCTTTAAATTACCATTTGGACCGGTTATTCCTATCATTGCTTTAATCGTTTCATTTTGGTTAATTTTTAATACAAAATTAAACCTATTGATTTTTGGATTTGGTGCTTTAGTTATAGCAATTCCATTTTATTTACTAACTAGTACTTATCGAAATCGAAATTAACAATTTACACTTAAAAAGCTCTTCTATATAGGTATAGAAGAGCTTTTTGTTATTTTAAAGTTTTTAATTTTTAAACAAAGAAATAAATGGAAAAGTACATCAATGTAGTCCCCATGATTACAAAAATATGCCAAATTACATGGCCAAAAGGAATTGACTTAAAACTGTAAATAACTGCTCCTACAGTAAAAGCAACCCCACCAGATACTAGCAACCAAAAACCTGTAACACCTAAATAATCCCATAGTCTAACAATTCCCATTAGACACATCCATCCCATTACAACATATATAATCGTAGATAGCGTTTTTAATTTACCTAGCCAGATTGACTTGTATATAATACCTAAAATAGTCATTAACCATATAATAGAAAAAATAGTCCATCCTAAAGCTCCTTTAATAGCAACTAAACAATATGGTGTATAAGTTCCCGCGATTAATAGGTAAATAGCTGAATGATCAAAAATTTGAAATAACTTTTCTGCGTTAGTAAAATATAAACTATGAAATAGTGTTGATGCTAAATAAAATAAAATCAACATGCCACTATAAATAGAAAAAGTGGTAATACGCATTGCGCCACCTTCCATTACACCACGGACAATTAATAAAGGTGCCGCTGCAATCGCCATTATTGATCCTAATCCATGTGTAATGGCACTAAAAATTTCATTTAATAAAGTATAAGTTCTTGGTTTCATTAACATTTACCACCTAATTACATTTTAAAATAATGATACAACTATATCATCTAGTTTTCAATACTAGATAAGTATAATAAAAAAAGAAGTCTAAATTAGACTTCTTTTTTATTAATACCAATGATGTGTTAGCCAAAATTGTTTAGCATTAACCCATGAACCATAACGACTGGCTACATAATGATTAGCCACTACTTCTTGGTGTTTTGGTGAATAATTTCCACCAAATAACCCAATGGAGATTTGATATTTTCCATAACAAGCACCATTTCTAGCACTGTAAGAGCCACCAGATTCTCGCATTGCAATCCATGCTTTGGCAGCAGCGTTAGAACCAGACAAATGATTACTTAAACCATTTTTAGCAACATTGTTGACTTTAAAAGTTGGTTTTTCAGGAACTGTTAAAGTCATTCCTTGAGATAAAACATCACTATCAATATGATTAATTTCTTTTAAAGTTGATACTTTAGTTTGATATTCTTTTGCGATTGCTTGTATGTTAGTTGTTTGATCAACTGTTACTGAAACATTTTTACGTACGGATGCATCAGCATTTGTAGATATGAACATTATTACGAATAGTGCAAAAACACTAGCAAGTGTTATTGATACTTTCTTAAAATGCATATATTTATTATCCCCTTTCACGATATTGAAAACGATATCGAATGTTTTTTACATTATTATTACAGAATCATTACGCTAATATTAAAAAAGATTGCAAACTAAAGACATGCTTTTATAAGGATATAAATGAAAAGTCTAATAAATGCATATATTAAGGTTTTATTAAGCAGGTTTGACAAATGATCCTTTTAAGAATATATTATGCCTAGTTACATAACTAATTAACCAAAGGAGAGAAGAACATGAATACTTTAGAAATTAAAAACTTAAGTAAGTTTTATGGTCGTACTAAAGCTTTGCATAACATAACTTTTGATATTAAACCTGGATCTATTCTAGGATTAATCGGACCTAACGGAGCCGGAAAATCAACTATTATGAAATCAATCGTAGGTTTAACCAACTATTCAACTGGTAGCATTTTGGTAAATAATGAAAAATTAAAAAAAGGTTCCCGTAAGGGACTTAAAAACGTTGGTTCTATGATTGAAACACCAGCTTTATATGGTCATATGACAGGATTACAAAATTTAAAATTATTTAATGATGGTTCGACTTCAGATGCTGAAATCAAAAAAATTATGGATGAAACTCAAATTTCTTCTTTCGCCAATAAAAAAGCTAAAAATTATTCTTTAGGAATGCGTCAACGTCTAGGAATTGCAATGGCATTACTTAATCATCCTAAATTACTTATTTTAGATGAACCTATGAATGGACTAGACCCTCAATCTACTCATGATTTGCGTGATCTTTTGCTAAAACTATCTAAAAGAGGCATTAGTATTTTAATTTCTAGTCACTTATTAGATGAATTAGCTCGTATTGCCGATTACTATGTAGTTATTAATCATGGAAAGTTAGTTAAACAAAGTGATGCTAAATCATTCCTATCAGCTGATAATGCAGTTATTAAGTTGGACACTAACAATAATGATAATGGTTTAAAGGCTATTCAAAATGCTGGATTAGATGCTCATATTGTGGATCGAGACATTGAAGTAAAAGATGAAGGTAATGCTCTTAATACAGCACTAAAAGCGTTAGTTGATGCTAATGTTGACATTACAAACGTTCAACGTCAACAAGAAGACTTGGAAGAATCATTGCTTAATCTTTTAACTAAAGATAAGGGGGACAAATAATGTTTACACTTTTAAGACAAGAACTATATAAACAAATTCATGGAAAGTTTTATATTGGATGGGGAATGATAATGTTCCTATTTGCTATGTTAATTGGTTGGGCATCTAATAAATATAATATAATGTCTGGCGATGTTTATATGACCAGACTTTCTAACAGCATTCAAATTATTTTAATTGCTATGGTAGTGTTTGTAAGTACTATTATTTCAAATGAATTTGCTTCTGGAACTATTAAGAACCTGTTATCTAGACAATATTCAAGATTACAAGTTTTCCTTAGTAAATTAATCACTATCTTGTTTATGTATGTTTATTTGATAGTTATAACTTTCATTTCCACATATATCGGTCGAATGATTTTCTTTAAGTCTGGTCACATAATTTGGAAACAATTAGGTACTAACTTAGGATCATATTCATTATTCTTATTACTAATCGCATCTGCAGCATTGTTGATAAGTAATGTTGCTAAGAGCGGTGGTGCTGCAATCGGAATTGGAGTTGCCTTTATATTCGCTTCACAAATAATCAGTCAACTATTATCAATTTTAGTTTCACACTATCACTGGTTGAAATGGAATCCTTTTAACTTTATGAATGTTAACTTTCAATTAACCATGCCTAACATCGATAAAATAACTTTACTATCTAATAATCAAATGATTTTAGGTACAGTTGCTTATTCAGTATTATTCATTTTCATAGCTGGATTCATTTTTAAAAAACGTAACGTTTAATATTTAAAAGCTTAACTATTAGAATTGGTTAAGCTTTTTTACTACATATATCGAAATGTTGATAAAAATATGCAACATGGTAGAATACTTAGATATAAGACCATTAGGAGGTCAAAAGATTGCTAAATTTATTAAAAGAAGAGTTCAATCCTAAGAACAAAAAAGTTTTTGCTGCTATGGCTGCATTACTAGCTTTATTTGTAATAATATTAGGTGTTGGAATAAAGATTACCAGAGTTCTAGGAGGCGTTAAATATACTACTAGTTTAGGTAACGCGACTAGTCTACTAACCATCTTTATGGTCATAATTGCATGTACTAGAATTTCTGGAAAAGATAATTTGCAAAAGATTAGTGAAAATTCAATTAATCACAGTCGTTTAAGTATTTTTGCTGCAAAACTATGTTCAATCTGGTTATCATATTTAATTTTAATAACTATAAACTTTGTAATGGTAATCATTATGAAATTTATGTTATTTAGAAAAACTGATTTAGACGCTGCTATTTTTACTAAAATGTTTAGTGCAGCAGGTGGTAACTTAGTTTACGAATTTTTACTGATTTCATTCGTTTTAATGGTTTGTAGTCGTATAAAAGATAGCTTCGCTTCAATCGCTTTAGGTATTGCAATGATTTACATTACACAGGTGATTGCAGGTATCTTCATGATTGTACTTTACACAAATCGTGCACTTAGATGGAATCCTTTTAACTTTTTCTTTGTTGAAAGAGAAGTGGTAACTCCTCTAACCCACATGATGACCAAATTACACGTTGATCAAATGATTTGGGGTTCGTTAATTTATGGTTTATGTTTCTTAATAATTGCCTACATACTTTTTGAAACTAGAAAAATAGCCTCAAAAAATAACGCAGCATAAAAATTATTTTGAATAAAAATTTGACATGTTAAATTTTTAGGTCTATTATTTTGTTTAATTTAACAATACTTTTTCAAAGACAAAGTAATCAAAATGCATTTACAGGGAGAGAAAACATTAACTGGAAGTTTTCTCAGTGCTTATTTTGACTAACTACCACTTTGATTAATTTAAATTGAAGGAAATGTCAATTCAGGTGGTTCTGTTAAAGACCAACAGAGATATTTATTATCATTTGAAATAATAAATAATTTGGGTGGAACCACGTCTAAAAAGTTAAACGTCCCTATTGCCTTTTCGGCAATGGGGGCGTTTTTTGTTGTTAAAAATATTTGAATTTAAGAAGGTGTATAGTTATGGCAAAGAATTTAGAAAGAAAATTAAGCACTCGTCATATGCAAATGATTGCACTGGGCGGTACGATTGGTGTTGGACTATTCATGGGGGCTAAATCAACCATTGGGTGGACTGGACCATCAGTATTATTAGACTATGGAATTGCTGGAATTTTTCTTTATATGATAATGAGAGCTCTAGGAGAAATGCTATATGTACATCCTATAACGGGTTCCTTTTCACAATTTGCTAGCATGTATATGCACCCTGTCTTCGGTTATTTAACTGCTTGGAGCAATGTATTTCAATACATAGTAGTTGGGATGTCAGAAGTGATTGCGATTGGAACTTATATGGAATATTGGTGGCCATCGCTTCCAAATTGGATCCCAGGTATTATCGCAATTGTCTTTTTATGTATTGCTAATCTAATATCAGTTAGTGCGTTTGGCGAATTAGAATATTGGTTTGCTTTAATTAAAGTTGTAACTATCATTGCTATGATTTTAGTTGGTCTCGTATTAATTGTATTTGGTTTAAATGGAATTGGACCTACAGGTATTTCTAATATTTGGAGTCATGGTTTCTTTACAGGTGGTGTTAAAGGATTTTTCTTTGCTTTAGCAATTGTTATTGCATCATATCAAGGAATTGAACTAATTGGAGTTACTGCTGGTGAAGCTGAAAATCCTAAACATACACTTGTTGAAGCTATTCAATCAACAATTGGACGTATTTTAATCTTTTACATTGGTGCTATTTTTGTTATTTTAAGTATTTATCCTTGGGATAAAATTAATAATATTGGATCACCATTTGTTGAAACTTTTGCTCAAGTTGGTATTACAGCTGCAGCTGCTATTATTAATTTCGTTGTAGTTACAGCAGCTCTATCAGGCTCTAATTCTGGAATTTACAGCGCTAGTCGTATGACTTACTTATTAGCCTCAGAAAAAGAATTACCTAAGAAATTTTTAAAACTTAATCTTCATGGGGTTCCCTACTATGCAGTAATTAGCATTTCAGCAGGAATTTTAATGGGATTAGTTCTAAACGTTATTTTACCAATGTTATTTAATGGTGCAGATCAAATTTTCGTTTACGTTTACAGTTCAAGTGTATTGCCTGGAATGGTCCCTTGGGTAGTTATCTTAATTTCACAAATTGAATTTAGAAAACAACATCCTGAAGAATTAGAAAATCATCCATTTAAGATGCCATTTTCTCCATATTCAAACTATATTACATTAATTTTCTTAGCAATTACTTTAGTTTTCATGTTCTTAAACGATGCAACTCGTATTCCACTTATTATCGGAATTTTATTCTTAATTGTTATGACAATTATTTATTTTGCCAAATACAACAATAAACAACATGATGACGGTTTCAAAAATTAGACTATAATTGCAATTTGTTGACAAACATTTCAATATCATTTAATATTTTACAAATAATTATAAAGACCATAATTAACAACCTAACTACTTTCAGGGATGAAAGTTAAAACATTGCTGAATGTTGATTGCTAATTAGACTTTTATTATTTCTAATTTTTGTTGACATACTTCCTATTAACGAACAATAAGCAAAAAAAGTGTTTTTAAAAAACATCCCTAGTACAATGGCTGTTGAGGGGTGTTTTTATTTTATTAATTTTAAGGAAAAGATGGTGATTAGTTTTGGCACAAAAACAAGAAGACTTTGAAAGAAAATTAAGTACCCGTCATATGCAAATGATTGCTTTAGGGGGAACAATTGGTGTTGGTTTATTCATGGGGGCTAAGTCAACCATTGGGTGGACTGGACCATCAGTATTGCTAGCATATGGAATTGCTGGATTATTCTTATACCTTATTATGCGTGCACTTGGTGAAATGTTGTACGTAAATCCAGTAACTGGTTCTTTCTCACAGTTTGCTACCGAATATATGCACCCGGTATTTGGTTTCTTAACTGCTTGGAGTAATATATTCCAGTGGGTTGTGGTAGGAATTTCAGAAATGATTGCAATTGGTACATACATGCAATTTTGGTGGCCTAGTTTACCTAGTTGGGTTCCTGGTATAATAGCTGTACTATTTCTATGTTTAGCTAACTTAATTTCAGTTAGTGCGTTTGGTGAACTAGAATACTGGTTTGCTTTAATTAAAGTGGTAACTATTATTGCCATGATTTTAGTTGGTTTAGTAATTATTGTATTTGGATTTAATGGTATTCACCCTACTGGAATTAGTAATCTATGGACTCATGGATTCTTTACTGGTGGAATGAAAGGTTTCTTCTTTGCCCTAGCAATTGTATTTGCATCATATCAAGGAATTGAATTAATTGGAGTTACTGCTGGTGAAGCTGAAAATCCTAAAAAATCCTTGGTTGAAGCTATTCAATCAACAATTGGTCGTATTTTAATTTTCTACATTGGTTCTATCTTTGTAATGTTAAGTATTTATCCATGGGATAAAATTACTAAGATTGGTTCCCCATTCGTTGAAACATTTGCCCAAGTAGGTATTACTGCCGCAGCTGGTATTATTAACTTCGTAGTTTTAACAGCTGCTTTATCTGGATCTAACTCAGCTATTTACAGTTCTAGTCGTATGTCATACCTACTATCATCAGAAGGACAATTGCCAAAATGGTTCAGCAAAATGAACCGTCATGGAGTGCCTTTTATCTCTGTAATCTCCATTGCATCTGGAATTTTACTAGGAGTACTATTAAACGTAATCCTACCAATGTTCTATAAAGGTGCTGACCAAATCTTCGTTTATGTTTATAGTTCAAGTGTATTGCCTGGAATGGTACCTTGGGTAGTTATTCTAATTTCTGAAATTCGTTTTAGAAAACAACATCCTGAAGATTTGAAAAATCACAGTTTTAAAATGCCATTCTCTCCATACTCAAACTACTTAACATTAGCAGTTTTGGCATTAACCCTTGTATTCATGTTCATTAATAATGAAACTAGAATTCCATTGATTATTGGAGTTATTTTCTTAGCCGCAATGACCATTTTATTCTTTACTAAGTTTAACAATGGTAAAAATAAAACAATGGATAAATTAAAATAATTATTATCAAAAAGAAATGAAATTTTTATTTCATTTCTTTTTTTATGTTATCTTATAACTAAGAACTAAAATAAAAATAACAAAGAAGTGAATTATATGAAAAAAAGAACATCATGTACTGCTATTTTAGTTGGTAAAGATGCCACTGTTGATGGTTCAACTATTATAGCTAGAAATGAGGATGGGTACGCGCCAATTGGTCCTAAAAAATTTGTAGTTCACAATGCAAAAACAGAAGCTAATGGTTACTTTGTATCGCCTACGACTGGTGTAAAAATCCCTTTACCAGCACAAGCAATGCGTTATACTTGTGAACCTAGTGATGAATCAGATAATAATTTATATGAAGAAGCGGGTATTAATGAAAAAAATGTAGCAATGTCTGCTACCGAAACCACTTTTACTAACCAAAGATTTTTAGGATTTGATCCTTTAGTGGATGATGGTTTAAATGAAGAAGGTATGGTAAACGTAGTATTGCCATTTATTAGTTCTGCTCGAGAAGGTGTGAAAAGACTTGGCAGTTTAATTGAGCAATATGGAACTGGTGAAAGTAATGGAATTGCTTTTTCTGATAATCAAGAAGTATGGTATTTAGAAACTGCCGGTGGTCATCATTGGGTGGCTCAAAGAATTCCAGACGATGCCTATGCTATCGCTCCTAATCAAGTTAATATCCAAAATATTGATTTTTCGGATACAGATAACTTTATGTGGGATAAAAATTTACCTGACTTTGTAGAAAAATATAACCTAAATAAAAATCCGGAAAGTTTTAACTTTAGAAATATCGTGGGTACTAATTCAGAAAGTGACATTTACTACAACACTCCACGTGCTTGGTATGGGCAAAAACTTTTTTCACCAGAAGTTAAACAAGCACCTACTAGCCGTGATATTCCATTTATCCAGCGTGCTAATCGCAAACTTAGTGTTGAAGATGTTGAATACTTCTTATCATCACACTACCAAGAAACTGAATATGATCCTTTTACTAATCCAAAAGAATTAGATAAGCAAACTTTCCGTTCAATTGCTTTGGATCGTAATCAAATTTCTCATATTTTACAAATTAGAAATAACGTAGATGCTAAATACGCTGCGATTGAATGGGTAGCAATGGGATTTTTTGCATACAGCCCATATGTTCCTTTCTATGCTAATATTGAAACAACCCCTATCAACTATCAAAAAGGTGATAGTGAGGTAAGCATGGAAAGTGCCTATTGGATGTATAAAACTTTATCGGTTTTAGTTGAACCTCATTACCATGAATTTATAAATGAGGTCAATCAATATCGTGAAAATTGTCAAGCATATGCTTTAGATCGCATTAACAAAGTAGATAATCAAATTGCTAAAATGTTAAGTGATAGTGACGAAGCAATCAAAGATAAGTTAACTGCTGAATCAATTATTACTGCTGATAGTATTACGAATAAAACTAAAGCTTTAATGCAAAACTTAATTAAAGAATCATTAAATCTTTCTAAAATAACATTTGAAAGTGGCGATAATCTATAAATATAACTTGACATTTATAGGTTTAAATATTAAAATTTTATAGTTAATTATGAGAAACATTTAATAAATAAGCTTTTAGAACAATCTAATTACTTGATTGTTCTTTTATTTTGATAATATGTATAGGAGATTCATTGATGAAAAATTTTTGGAAACGTATGAATCATAAAGAAAGTCCTAGTGTGTATGAAAATAAAGATTCACATTTGGTTAGATCGCTAACTACTAAAGATTTCATTTCATTAGGAGTCGGTACTATTGTTTCGGCCGCTATTTTTACTCTACCTGGAATTGTAGCCGCTAATAATGCTGGTCCAGCAGTAACTATTTCATTTTTATTAGCTGCCGTTGTAGCAGGATTAGTCGCATTAGCTTATGCTGAAATGGCTTCAGCAATGCCTTTTGCCGGTTCTGCTTATTCATGGATTAACGTTATTTTTGGTGAATTTTGGGGATGGGTCGCTGGTTGGGCCCTATTAGCTGAATACTTTATTGCCGTCGCGTTCGTTGCGGCAGGTTTATCAGCTAATATTAGAGGATTAATTTCTCCGTTAGGGATTAATCTTCCTACTTCACTATCTAATCCGATAACCACTAGTGGTGGATTAATTGATATTGTAACTGTAATTGTCATTTTACTAGTAGCTTGGTTACTATCTAATGGTATTTCTAAAGTGGCTAAAGTGGAAAATGTTTTAGTATTGTTAAAAGTTTTTGCAATAATACTATTCATTGTGGTAGGTTTAACTGCTATTCACATTCAAAATTACTTACCATTCATTCCAAAGCCACGTATAAACCCTGATGGAACTCATTTCGGTGGATTTGGTGGAATTTATGCAGGAGTATCTGTAATCTTCCTATCTTATATTGGATTTGACTCTATTGCTGCTAACTCAGCAGAAGCTAAAAATCCACAAAAAACAATGCCTAGAGGTATTATTGGTTCATTAATCGTTGCAGTCGTATTATTTGTTTCAGTTTCATTAGTTTTAGTGGGAATGTTTAAGTACACTAATTACGCTAATAATGCTGAACCAGTAGGATGGGCCTTAAGACAAAGTGGGCATGAAATTACTGCTACAGTAGTTCAAACTATTGCCTCTGCCGGAATGTTCACCGCCTTAATTGGAATGATGTTAGCCGGTTCCAGATTGCTATACTCATTTGGTCGTGACGGTATGTTACCTAAGTTTTTAAGCAAACTAAATCATAAACATTTACCTAACAACGCCTTAATTGTATTAACTGTTATTGGTGTAATAATTGGATCCTGTTTATCATTTCAATTCTTATCTCAATTAGTATCAGCTGGTACTTTAATTGCCTTTATGTTCGTTTCATTAGGCATTTATTCTTTAAGAAAACGTGAGGGTAAAGATATTCAAGTTCCTGGATTTAAGATGCCATTTTATCCAGTCTTGCCAGCATTGTCATTTTTAGCTTCCCTATCAGTATTCTGGGGACTAGATAAAGATGCTAAAATTTATGCCCTAGTATGGTTCATAATTGGAGCTATTATATACTTTGCTTATGGAATGCATCATTTTAAAAAAGAAGAAAAATAAAATAACTACAAAATAAAAAAGAACCTTGATGTTTTCAAGGTTCTTTTTTGTATTTACACTATAATTTTTTGAGCTCTGGAACTTTTAATTTTACAATAACTAGCGTAATTGCTAGAACAATTCCACTGAAGAAGAATACCCCATTATATCCAAAGATAGTAGATATATAACTTCCCATCATCGAACCAATACAAATACCAATTGCTTGAGCACCTTGGTTTAAACTAAAAGCCATTCCAGTCGACTCTTCAGGAGTTCCTTTGGCCAATAAAGTTTGTACTGATGGAAATAATGCTGCATTAGCAATTCCATTTAAAAATCTAAGGATTCCTAATGACCATACTCCCGCTACAAAGCCTTGAGGAGTTATAAATAAAATCCCCACAATAAATCCTAAGAATAGGATAAAGTGAACGCCCTTACGATCACCCATTCTACCAAATAATGGGGCTGTCATTACCATTGAAATTCCCGGCATAGCCGAAATTATACCAGCTACTACAGAAACATCACCCTGATTATGCATGAGTTCTTTTACGAACAATGTAATGATTGGATAAATCGCATTTGTCACAATTTGTAAAGCGATAGATATAAAAAACATCCAAGCTACAAAATGTGGATTAGGAAAGTATTGTAAAAAGTTATACCATTTACGTTTAACATTCGTTCTTTGTAAATTAGGTTTATACTTTTCTTCCACCATAAAAAATACCAAAATAAAGAATAAAAATAATATAATTCCAGTCAAAATAAAAGTTAACCTAATATTTAGTATTTTTACTAAATATCCACCAAAAATAGGTCCAATTAGAAATCCACTAGTATAACCCGTTGACAATACACTAAGTGCATATCCAACTTTTTTACGTGGTGTACTAGTTGCCACTAGTGCAATTGAGTTTGGAATAACTCCATCAAAAAAACCTTGCAGTGCACGTAATAAAATGAATTGCCAAACGTTAGTACAAAAAGCCATTAAAAATATAGTTACAGCTGAACCCAACGAGGTTTGTAATACTAAACGTTTTCTACCATGACGATCCGCAAATCTTCCCCACATTGGAGAAGTAAAAATAACAATAAAGAATGATATTGCATATACAATTCCGCTTAAAATAGATAGTTGGTTTTTATTAAAAGAACCTAGTTGAACAATATATAACGGCATAAATGGAATAATTTCATTAAAAGCCACTCCTGTAATAAAAGTCCCAAACAAGAGTACCCATAAATTACGTTTCCAATAAGAATTGTCTTCCATATAAAAGCCTCCTTTCAAAATAAAAAGCAACCGACTTAATGCAAAATCAGTTGCTCTAATACCTAAATTTCTTGGCCATTGCTATTTATCATAACTAGCGAACCATCATCTTGATGGTTTTCAAACTTACGATGTAGAAAAGAAATGTATAAGTCAATAAAATAACCAAGGGTCATTTCTTGATGAAAATAAGTTTTTGCACCGCGTTTTATTTCGTTAAAGCGAGCAACATAAGTATCAATATCATCTTTTAAAAATTCTGTATAACTTTTTAAACAACTGTATAAACCACTGTTAACATCAAAACTATCATGATAAGCAACGTATAGCATATCACTGTGTTCTTGAGTACTGTAAATCATTGACTTAATGTCATCTTTATCAAATTCAGTAGCTGGTTTACCCAACATCGCTACTGAAAAATCAGCGCTTGCAAGTTCATGAATATGTGAATTATGTTTTATCATTGTTAACCATCTCCGTGATTTATTAGCCTAATTTTTTTCTAATTTCTGGAACTCGCCACTCTAAAAGTACTAAATTAATAAATAGTAAAATTGCTGTAAACACAAAAACACCACTATAATCAAAAATATTGGAAATATAGCCACCCATCATTGATCCAATAACGGCACCAACTGCTTGAGCAGCTTGATTTAAACTAAATACCATTCCAGTGGATTCAGACGGCGTAATTTTTGCCAGAATTGTTTGTATAACTGGATAAATAGCAGCATTGGAAATTCCCACTAAAAATCTCAGTACACCTAACATAATAACACTAGTTATTATACCTTGGGGGAAATAAAACACGATGGAAAAAATAAAACCATATATAAGTATTTTATTGGCACCTAATCGATCACCCAATCTCCCCCATAAAGGTGATGAGATAAACATTGCAATTCCTGGTAATGAAGAAATAATTCCAGCTACAACTGTAATTGAACCATGCCCATGCATTAATTCTTTAACGAATAAACTAATAATTGGGTAAATAGAGTATAAACCAGCTTGAACAATGATTGTAGAGAATAATAACCAACCTACTATTTTTGGATTAGGAAATTCTCGTAAGAAATGAAAATCAAACATGGAAGGTTGATTTTTTAGCTTTTCTAAATTAGGTGTAAAACTTTCATGTACCATCGTTAAACTAAGTATAAATGATACAAATAATAATGCTGCAGTAATAAAAAATGTAATTCTAATTGAAAATAAGCTAGCTAAGAAACCACCCAAAATGGGGCCTATTAAGTTACCACCTACATAACCAGTGGTAATAATACCTAATGCATAGCCTTCTTTTTCTTTTGGCGTTTCAGCTGCCACTAATGCCGTAGCGTTAGGAATTACACCAGCAAAAAAACCTTGTAAAGCTCTTAAAGCAATTAATTGCCAAACGTTTGTAACCAATCCCATTAAGCCTAAAGAAATTGCTGAACCAATAGTAGTTTGTAACAACAATCTTTTTCGTCCATGGCGATCTGCAAAACGACCCCACATAGGTGCCGTAACTGCAACCACCACAAAAGTAGCTGCATAAACTGTTCCACTAAGAATAGATAATTCGCCACGTCCAAAATGACCTAAAGAACTAACATATAATGATAAAAATGGAATAACTTCACTGAACCCCATTCCGGCAATAAACGTTCCGAACCAAAGAACCCAAAGATTTTTTTCCCAATTTTTATGCTGTACCATTAAATGAATTTACCTCTTTCCAGACATTAAATTTGTAAATAAGTCTTAAATAATAAGTTTTTATTATATCATAACTATTTACGTACTTTTAAATAATTTTTAAGTAGGTATTTAAATCCAATAAACAGGTAAGTTAGCAATCCCATAGCAGTTAAAATATAAGCAAGATAATCTATTAACCCTTTTACTAAAGTTATTTTTATAGTCTTAACTCCCTTACTAACATTCTTAATGGTTATAACTTGTTCTTTATCTAAATAGTAATTAACCTTTTTGCCATTTAAAGATACATTATATTGCTGACCCTTATATCCTATAAATGGTAGATGCAAACGTTTCTTCAAGGCATCATTATTAAATCTTAATTCTCCATTACCATTCGCATTAAAGATAATTGGATTTTTTTCTTCGTCATATCCAGTATGATAATAAACATCAATGTATCGCATTAAATTACTCTTTGGTACATAATCTGCAAAATCTCCAGTATCAATATCAGTTACTTTAATATGTTTACCATTATCAATACGGTAAGAAACAAGCCTGTTATTTACCACTTTGCTTCCCCAAGATGAGAAGTACGCAGTGTTCATAGTTCCCCATTGATTGTATAAATTCATACATAAAATAGCTAATGCAGAAATAGCAAAATAAATTTTCCAGTTGGACATACTTTTTAAAACTATTGAACCCATTACCGCAATTAAATATGAAGTAGTTAGCAAGGCCAATATCATAAATCTGGTAGGAAATTGAATTACGCCGACTGGAGTATGATCTAGAAGGTGCCAAGGAATAATTCGCGAACTCAATATTGTGATGATTACAGTTACTAAATAAATTTGTTTATTAATTTTACTAAATTTTTCAAAGAAAAATATCCCTAATCCCATAATGATAAGCACTTGTACTAAACCATTCTTTTCGATATACATAGTAGATTCTGGGAAACCTTGCAAAGTTTGAAAATGCGGTTTATTAATTTGATTAAACCATTCTAGTCTAACTATCATTAACCAATAAAAAGCATTAGTACATAATACTAAAAATGATATTTTTAAAATATTGAGATAGTCCACTAATTTAAACTTATGCACATTAAATAAAAAGAATATAAAAACAAATAAAGAAGCAAAAACAAACGTTAAAATGTGACTCATAAAAATCAAGGTGAGTCCAATAGCTAGTTCAATATACTCATTTTTTTCTATAAAATTGAGTGTCCCAAACAGCACTAACGGTAAAAATAAATAAGCCGTAATCAAACCCAAATCTAGCAGTCCAAAGTACCAATTAATAATTGGCATCGCTGTCATAAAGATAAAGGCAAATACATAACTAACTAAGAATTTTTTAGTATACTTTTGGCACGTGTAATAAGCAATATTTAAACCGATAAAAATTTGAAATATAAAGTTAGCGTATAAAAGTAACCAAGTATTTTTGATAAAAATTGACAAAATACTAATCGAAACTAAGTTCAACTTCGGATAAAAACTCATTACAGCTGATCCCATCGTTGAATTTAAATCATAATTGCTAAAAATATTGTTTTTAAATGTAAGGAATCGTTGCCAATGAAATGGGCCATCATAACCAAAAAGCCAGAAACGACAAACAAATAAGATTAAACATGTCATTACTGCAATTAAAAAAAATGAAGCAATAATTATCGTATTTTTGATATATTTATTTTTTAAATAATTTACCATAACGTTCTCCTAAAAAGCTGTGATATAAACTATAATAGTTTACCATTTAGAAAAAAAATTAGGTAGAACCTTTTTAGTAAAAAATTAATTCACGTTATAAAATATTTTTTTAAATAGTTTTTGATTATTATTACCGAATAATCGTCCTACTCGAATATCATTATTAGTAACGTTTTTGTTTATATATTGAAGGTAAACAATTCTTTCAGTTAAATGATCAGTACTAAAACGACTACTTAACTTAATTGTTTGATTCTTATTTTGTTGCATTTCTTTGGCTTCATTTACAAATGAAATGGAAGGAATTACATAACGGTTAACTTGATTAAAAATAGTTACAGTATGATTTACAGATAAGATCAAAAAAATAACTCCAACAAACAACAATTTTGGTATTAAATTATTATTAAAAAAGCCATTACTACAAAGTCTCATTAAACATACAACCGTTAAATAAATTAGAATAAAATACACTGGATATATATACCTAGAAACAAAAATAGGCCTAGTAAGATAAGAAACTAACATTCCAAAGCCAAAAGTCAGTGAATATACACAAAAAATAGTTAAAATTGAATTTTTAAAATAGCGGTTTAGATTTTTCATTGAACAAAAAACAATTATAGCTAAACAAATCCATAAAATAATGGAAGACCATAATGCTCCATATATGCAATTGTATATTCCAAAAAAACTTTTTAACAATCCATTCCATCCACTACTTTTAATCCAGTAATCGTCATTTACCCTCTTAACTTGACTAATTGCTACGAAAAGCCATGGAATAAATAAACCCAAAAAAACCAATATAGATTTAGCAATAGTTTTAGCAGTGACAAAGTTTTTAATCATTATAAATTTAAAACAATATAAAACCAGTAAAAAGCCAGCAGAAACGGCCGCAAAGTAATGGGTATAAGCAGCAAAAGCGGCAAATAAAATCGACAAAATCAAATTGCCACTTTTTTGAGATTTATAATAACGAATCAATTGATCAAACTCAAGTACGATAAATAGTGTTGCCAAACTATACATTCGTATTTGAGTTGCATAAAGTAATATATTAGGCATCAATAAAAACAAAATCATTAAAGTCGATTGATTAAAGCAAACATCCATCTTGCGCATCGTCTTATTTAAAATTAATAATGACATTGCTGTGGTTATTAATGAAAACAACCTTGCGAAAATAACTTTTACAAAAAAGCTGTCACTCCAAAAAGTGGTAATGTTTAAAAATGCTTTTAATATTAAGTAATACAATGGTGGATGAACATCCATTGAATCAATTTTTATAATATTTAGATAATCATTATGCACCAAAGACATTGTAAAACTCTCATCTTTCCAAAGACTAACATGCATAAAAAACAATATTTCTATAAATATAAATATTCCTAAATAAAAGTGCACCTTACTTTTACTATTCATTTTCAAATCTTCCTTAAATATGTATTTTAACAATAAAAAAAGCCGTTATAACGGCTTTTTTGTGTTTAAATTAGTGAATGTAAATTGTAACTAGCGTAATGAAACCAAAAACAACTCCAGGAACGTTAGAAATTATAATTGGCCAATCACGATAAGTTTTAAACCATCCATAAAAAGTCCATAGTGTAGCATTAATTGTAGCAACTAATGGTTGAATGGGTCCAACTGGATTCCCACTGAAATTTTGAATGATTTGTGGAATGTATGAAATGTACATTAGAGAACATGTCAATATAGCAATTTTACTCATTAATTTTAATCGTTTAATGCGCTTTTCACTAACTTCTTTACGTTTATCTTTGGGAACATAATTATCAATTTTCAACTAAAAAATCTCCCTTTCGGTTAATAAAATTAGATAAATGTATATAATTTATACTTAATTTAAATAAATATATTTAGTAAATATTATAACATATGTCCAGTTTATATCATTTATTTTAAACTCTATTCAATTTTTTATAAAAAATGATTTGACAATTTATAAAATTAGTTTTATTGTTATTAACAACAAATTAAAAACAAATGAGAATTGCTGAGATAAAGAAGAGTAATGATAAAATCATTTTAAGCGAGCTTCGTTAGGTGCAAGGAAGCAAATGATGAGTCATGAAAATCCCTTTTGAGCTATGTACTGAAAAACACTTATAAAGTACATTGGTAGCACCCATTATAGTGCCGACGTATTATTTAGTACGTTTTAGATTAATTTATTGGTATTTGTTTAATATACAATAATTTAGTGAATATAAGGTGGTACCGCGTTTAATGACGCCCTTGGTCTAATTGTAGACTAAGGGCGTTTTTTGTTTCAGTAATTTTTTAAGGAGATGGTTATATTGGATAGTCCGATTCCGATTAATATAAAAATAAAAATTTTATCAAAAAACAATTCCTGGGAGGAAATAATTTATGAACGAAGTAAAAGATTTAAACAGTAAACCGTTATCAGTTAAAGAATATTTAGTCGTAAGCTCACTACTCTTTGCCCTATTCTTTGGTGCAGGTAATTTAATTTTTCCATTGCATTTAGGTCAATTAGCTGGTGGTCATTGGTTGTTAGCAACACTAGGTTTCTTATGTACAGCTGTAGTATTACCTTTATTATCAGTTTTGGCAATTAGTGTTACCAGATCTAAAGGGGTTTATGACATTGGGTTGCCATTAGGTTCCGGATTTGCCTTAACTTTTATGGTTTTAATCCATGCAACTATTGGACCACTATTTGGTACTCCTAGAACTGCTACAGTTCCTTTTTCCGTTGGAGTAGAACCATTATTGCCAAGCAATTTAAGTCATGTTGGATTATTAGTATTTTCCGGATTATTCTTTTTAGTTGCGTTTTTGCTATCATATAAAGAATCTAACATCATGAAAAGTGTTGGTAAATTATTAAATCCATTATTCTTATTAATGTTATTTGCTGTATTCTTATTAGCATTTCTTTCACCAATGGGATCAGCAAGTAGTCAAGTTGCAACTGAAGCATATCAAAACGGTAGTTTCTTTAACGGATTTTTACAAGGTTACAATACTATGGATGCCTTGGCCGGATTAGCTTTTGGAGTAACAGTAGTTACCGCAGTTAATCAATTAGGTAAAACTAGCGCTAAAAGTAATGCTAAGGTTACCGCTAAAGCTGGTGTGCTTGCTACTGGTTTGATTGGTGTAATCTACCTAGTACTAGTTTGGATTGGTGCAACTACCCTTAATAAATTTAAACTATCAGCTGACGGTGGAGTTGCTTTTAATCAATTAATGGGTCATTACATGGGAAGTGTGGGTCACGCGTTACTAGCTACCCTACTTACTCTAACTTGTTTAACTACTGCTGTTGGTTTAGTAGCTGCATTTGCTCAAGATTTCCATAAACATTTTCCAGTTTTAAGTTACCGTGTTTGGTTAGGTTTAATGTGTTTAGCATCATTTACAACTGCAAACTTTGGTTTAGATACTATCATCCAATGGTCTACTCCAATGTTAATGTTCCTTTACCCATTTGCTATGGTATTAATCTTATTGTCAGTATTTTCACCATTATTTAACAGAGATTCATATGTATACTTTTTCGTAGTCGTATTTACTACTGTTCCAGCCTTATTCGATATGGTTGGTAGTTTCCCTCCAGTTGTTTCACAAAGTGCATTCGGTAAAGCTTTAGTAAGTTTCCAACAAAGCTATCTTCCATTTGCTAGTGCTGGAATGGATTGGGTAGTCCCAGCCATGGTTGGATTAGTAATTGGATTAGGTTTCCACTTCTTTAGAAGATCCAATGTTTTAAAAACTGCAAAATAAAATTTGACATAAATAATTAAAGTTGCTATATTTATATAAATTATTAAATATAAACGACAAGCTATGAAAAAGCGGAGTAATGATAAATTAATTTCAAGAGAGTCCTTATAAGGTGTGAACAGGATAAATGATTTATACATGAAAGTATCTTTGGAGCTATATACCGAAATTTCAGTAACGTATATTGGGTACACCCATTATTGTGTCAACGTATTATTTAGTACGTGAGAGATAAATTTATTTTAAATTTATAATTATAGGTGGTACCGTGCGAAAGCATCCTTAATCTTTGCAGATTAAGGATGCTTTTTTATTTTCATAGCAAAAAGGAGATGATGACTTGAAATATAACGTGAGTAAATAAAGCCACTAGAAAACATATAAAACAATACACAATGGAGGTTTCATTAAATGGAAAATACACAAGACTTAAACAACAAGCCATTATCTATCAAGCAATATCTACTTATTAGTTCACTACTTTTCGCTCTATTTTTCGGTGCTGGGAACTTAATCTTCCCCATTCATTTAGGACAACTAGCCGGTTCTAATTGGATCAGCGCAGCTTTAGGTTTTTTATGTACAGGAGTGTTATTACCACTACTATCAGTTTTAGCAATTAGTATTACAAAGTCTAATGGAGTTTTTGACATTGCCAAACCCTTAGGTAATAAGTTTGCCATTATTTTTATGATTTTAGTTCATGCTACTTTAGGGCCCCTATTTGCTACACCTAGAACTGCTACGGTTACTTTTGCAGTAGGTTTTCAACCTATGATTCCTGCTAAATATTCAGGAATTGCTTTATTAATTATTTCAGCATTGTTCTTTGCTGCAACATATATGATTTCATACAAAGAAAATAATATTACAAAACAAGTTGGAAAAATATTAAACCCTATTTTCTTAATTTTATTATTCATCGCATTTTTACTAGCTTTCTTACATCCAATGGGTAACGCTGGAATTCAAAGCATCACCCCAGCTTACAAAAATGCTTCATTCTTTAACGGTTTCTTAGAAGGATACAACACTATGGATGCGCTTGCTGGTTTAGCATTCGGTGTTACCGTTGTTACCGCTGTTAAACAATTAGGTAAAACTTCACCAAAATCAAATGCTAAAGCAACTGCTTGGGCTGGTATACTATCCGAAATCTTAGTTGGAATTATCTATGTAATTTTAATTTGGATTGGTGCTACATCCCTAGAGTTATTTAAAGTAGCTTCTGATGGTGGGCCTACTTTCAACCAATTCATGACCCACTATCTAGGATCAACTGGAAACGCCCTATTAGCCACTTTATTAACATTAACTTGTTTAACCACTGCTGTTGGTTTGGTATCTGCATTTGCTCAAGATTTTCATAATCATTTTCCTAAAATTAGTTATAGACAATGGTTAGCAATTAACTGTGGATTATCATTTATAATTGCTAATTGTGGTCTAAATACCATTATTCAATGGTCTACCCCAGTTTTAATGTTACTTTATCCATATGCCATTTTCTTAATCATTTTGTCTATCTTTTCACCTTTATTTAAAAAAGATTCAATTGTTTATGTAATTACAATTATATGCATTACAATTCCTGCCTTCATGGATATGTTGGCATCTCTACCTGCATATGCAATTAATAATAGCTTTATGCAAGCAATTATTAATTTCCATAATACCTATTTCCCATTTGCTGAATTAGGCATGGATTGGGTTATTCCTGGAACCATTGGTCTAATCATTGGACTAATAATTCATGCATTTAAACATAAAAAGTAAAATAAAAAGAGTTGCCATTTATTTGGCAACTCTTTTATTTTGAAATTATTTCTTTAAGTTAGAAATACTTTCCTTAGCTTTACCTGACATTTCAGCAGCTTTACCCTTAGCTTTACCTGACATTTCAGATACTTTACCTTTAGCTTGTCCGGCTGCATCTTGAGCCTTGTCTTTTACGTCGTTGGCAGTTTTACTTACCTTGTTTTTGATATCATCAAAATTCATAATAACATCTCCTTTGAAATTAGTTATACCACTATGATAAATATCTTTCAATTATTTAAAACAAAAAAAAGCTAAAATTAAGTATTTTAGCTTTTTCTTATTATTTATTTATATTCATTGCGTATGCTGTTTCTTCTTTAATTAAACGTTCTTTTTCTTTTTTGTTAAACCAAGGTGAAACTGTAAACGCTAAAACGTCGTTGGCTACATATACACAACTGTTTATGAACATTGCTAGTGTAGCTGAACCTTGTCTAAATGAAATGTACCATAACACTAGTTGAGCAATTCCTGAAGCTAACCACCAAAAGTATTGATTGTTATATCTTAGGAAACAAATAATTCCTGCAGTAAAGCAAATAGCAAAACTCATTGCATCAACCCATGGTCTAGGATCGTCAGTCAATGCTCCAATTAAATATCCTGAAATTAAGAATACGACTAGTGTGGATATTAAAGAAATAACCCAAGTCTTAGCAGTAAACTTACGAATTTTAGATACCATGTTGACATTCCAGTTTGCACTAAGTAATACTGGAATATCTAAAGTTAATATATAGGCAACTTGTTCTCCAATGCTCAAATAATTCTTAGCTGAAAAACCTACTATTATAAAACAAAGACCAGATAAAATTCCTAAAACACCATTAATAGATTTAGCAGCATTAATTGCTAAAACACAGAGAACTCCTAAAGTTGTACCAATAAAAGTTAAAAAAGACAACCATGTGATTGGAGCATTTACTAACGTCATGATTTGGCAACCTAAACTAAAGAAAAATAAGTAATAATTTTGTTGAGGCCAACCTTTTAATTGGTGACCTAAAAATTTGAAGTATGCTGTCAATGAAAAATCCTCTTTTCAGATATTATTCTATTGTTATTTAGCACACTATATGTACGTACATTTAAAGTGTCTTTAAAAAAACAACACTATATATTGTACATACCCAAATATAAAAAGTAAATGATAAATTTAACTTTATAAAATTATTGATATATTTTAGTTATAGTGGTATAAATATTTTTTGGAGATGATATAGATGGAACATTATTACTTAGTTGTAATAAAAATGATTTTAGCTATTATTTTATTATTGATATATAGTAGAGTTTCTACTAGTCGTAGTATTGCGCCGGCTACTCCTACTGACCAAATATCTAACATGGTTGTTGGTGCTATTGTTGGTGGCAACGTGTTAAGTCCAGACGTTTCAATCTTAGAATCTGTTTTAACCATGGGACTTTGGACAATTTTACTATTAGTAATTAGACTGCTTAAAAAATCTAATCCTAAAATTAAACAGTCTATTGATGGATCAGATTTAGTATTAATGTCTGATGGAAAATTTGATGTAGATAAATTTGAAGAAGCTAAAATGCCAATGGATCAATTAATGCATAGTATTCATTTACAAGGTATTAATTCACTAGAACAAATTGATGAAATTATTCTCACTGCTGGCGGTAGTTTAATTGTTAACACTAAAAAAGATAAAGATAATTCTTTATTGGTTATTTCTCGTGGTGATATTTTAGAAGATCATCTAGAAAAAGCTGGTAAAGATAGAAACTGGTTGAACCAAAAACTACAAGAGCATAATGTTAAAAATGTTGAAGACGTATATATGTGTGAATATTTTGATAATGATATTAATTTAATAATGAAATAAAAAAGGAATAACTAAAGTGAAGTGCCTTAAAAAAGTTAGACAATTATTACTAAATTAAATATTTAATTTCATGGAATGATTTCGATATTCA
>NZ_BPLL01000017.1 GCF_019656235.1 Apilactobacillus xinyiensis
TTCCTTTCATTTTAGCTAATTGTGATAGTAGCATTGCTTGTTGTTGCTTTAGTTGCGTGTTTTCCAATTGTGATTTAGCGATATTTGATAGCAATTGAGCTTGCCCTTGAGTTAATTGGTTATTCATCATTTGCAATTTTGCATTTTGAACTAAAAGTTGAGCTTGACCTGCTTTTAAATTTGGATTGTCGATAAACAGTTGCGTGATGTCGTCATAGCGTGGTGGCACGCTGTCATCAATCACTGATTTAGTTTTCGGTATCATGTCTTCAGACATGCCAGCATCTTTTTGAGCTTTAATTTCATCATCGGATAGTGGCACATCTTTGAATTTTACGACCTTTTGGCCATAGAACGTGACGTTACCATATACTACCGGTTCTAGGTCAAAAGCCCCTTCATCGTTTTTTTTATCCATTATTGCGTGTATTTCTTGCATGCTATCATCTGCTTTCCAAAGTATATATAAATGTAGACATTATTAGATTTGCCTACCATACTTTTAGTCATCACCGTCAACATTAATATTCTGATTTGGCAACTTGTGCCTTACCACATTGATTAACTCTTGTGATATTTTTATGGGTAAAGCCTACCCATGTATAAGAGTTTATTTTCCAAGTAAACTCATTGTTTTATCGTTGTACTTAATTAAGTTATTTACTGCATTTTCATCTCTATCTAAAATGACACCGCAGTTATAACAATAGTATTTTTGGTGGTTATGGTGAATTGAATCACCGCTTAATGTTTGTTTACCACCATAAGTTTCATTGGTTTTTCTAAAACCACAATTACTACAAAGTTGTGTTGATGGATATAGTCTATCTACTACAACTAGGTTTCGGTTATACCATGCACACTTATAAGTTAATATTTCTCTTAACTTTCCAAAGAGAGAACGTTGTAAATTTTTCCCCATTTTCTTACTCATAGTCATTGCTCGTACATCTAAATCTTCAATATGAATTTCCGAGTATTCTGCAATAATTTTTGTAGTGAATTTTTGTAAGATGTCATTTTGCAATCTTGAAACTTTAAGATAGTTCAATCTAAGTTTGGTTTTCACTTTGTTATATCTTATAGTTTTAAAATTGTTAGGATTTGCTAAACGTTTCTTAGCCAATAAGCGTTGATAGTAGGTAATTCTTTTATAGTAACGTTCTAGTTTCTTTGGGTATATATTAATTGATTTCCCGTCATTATAATTAAAATGTTTGACATTCACATCAACCCCAACAACTCTATCTAGTTTAGGTAAATTTTTGTTATCCTCAGTTTCAAATGATAGAGAGGCGTATACCCCATCAGGTAACTCAGTTATCGTGCATATTTTAAGTGTTCCAGTAAATCTAACTGGTTCAATTAGTTTGATTGGATACCATTCTGATTTATCAATTTCTTTAGGCTTATCTAATACTAATTTACCCTTTACCAGTCTTGCTCTATCAGTTGTAAATGTTGGTTTATAATTCTTTTTACTTTTGAATTTGGGTTTCATGTGATTAGACATTTTAGGATTGAAGTAATTTTTCCATGCCTTGTCTAATTGAGAAACTGTTTGTTGTAGCACCCTAGCAGAACGTTGGAACTGCCAATCGGCTTTGTTAAAAACTAATTCATTACGAACTTTAGCTCCGCTAGGTCTTAATTTTTTATCATTCAAAATAAGAGAACTATCATACATTTCATTCCATAAATTGAGCGATTGATTCCAAATGTATCTTCTATAATTAAATAAATCGTTAATCACTTTTGTCATATGACTATTTGGTTGTATCTTAATCTTTTGAGTTTTTATCATTGGATAAACCCTTTCGATATTTTCTCAAACCATAAGAACGACAACTAAAAACGTGAATAATATTAATTAAATCTTCAGTGAGTTCTTGCTCTGGGCTAAGTTTTTTATTATTAACAACCACAATCTTTGTACCGAATTTATTACAAAAGCATTCAAACCAATCAAAACCAAAACGTATAAATCTATCTGGATAGGCAATATAAATATTTTCAATGTTACCAGATATAACGTCATCTAATAATTTATTCCATTTTTTGCGGTTATAATTTAACCCACTACCAATATCAGTAATAACTTGAGAAATGATAACGCCTCTTGCATTACAGTAAGTTTGTAAAAAATCTACTTGGTTCTCCAAGTCATCCTTTTGATTAGCTGTAGAAACACGGGCGTATATCACACTAATCTTATTGTTATTTGAGTTGATACCCATTATTTGATTATATTGGTCTTCTGTATAGAACCTACGGTTAGTAGGGGTTCGATGAGCAATTAATTTACCTGCATTATCCCAACGCTGTAGTGTCTTTACAGTCTTTCCAATACGTTTTCCAAATTCTTTTGGCGACATAAATAATCATCCTTTTTTTATTAAGATGATTATATTGTACCACTAAAGTACATCTTTGGGTATATTTTTAATAACTATTCATCCCTCCAACACCTGCAGCAGGTTGGTCACTTTGAGAAGCATTCATATCAATAACTTTAGTTCCAGCATTTGATGTACCGGATTGAATTGCTGGTGCTGGAACTTGATCAGTGTATGTGATAACTTGAATAGCTTCAGGTGCGTTATCTTGATTAAAGATTGCTTCAGCTGCTTTATAAGTTGAAGTATTTTCATCAAAATCAACCATTAAATCTGGTAGATAAGTATAAGTTTTGAAACTTTGCTTATTACCTTTAGTGAAGATAGCAATCTTTTTAAAGTCTTTGCTAATTTGTGGATGTGTAATATCAATCGATACATACACATCAGTAGTTTTAGGTACTAACATATGAACCTCCTAATTATTTATAAACTCTTTATTTTCTTGGAAATCATCTTTGATACGCAAGCGAACTTGAAAACCGGCTGAGCGTTCAACCTGCATGGATATGATGTTGGTCGTATCGGTTATATCGCTGACGTCTACAATTGGAAAACTATTTGAGAAAGCCCAATTTTTGATATCGGAAATAGTAAAGAACTTTCTTAAGTTGTTAGCCAAAGTAGCAGCACCAGTGGAGCCGGCGAACATATCATCATCAGAAGTAGCAACGTCAGATACATGGGCATCATATTCAATTAGCATTTCAAAGACTTCACCACTTACATTGTCGGTTGCACCGATACCAATGTGGGCATTGATAATCTCGTAAGTAAAAAATGGGTATTCACTTGCTTCTCCCTGTGTTCCCTGAGAGATAGCTGAATAGCCCATTTTTTCGTTCATCTTATCGTTTATCTTTGCCATTAATTCATTGTAATTAAACGCTTGTATCATCTTGTCACCGCCTTTAACGCATAAATAGTTACGCCAGCATAACCGTCATAGTTAGTTTTGTTAGCGATTTTATATTTCACTTGGGTAGTATCGTCAGTTACCTCATCGCCAATATTGAACTCACTATGCTTGGAGTACCAACTTGCATCAAATAGTTGTATTTGCCCACCAGTCGAGTAATCAAATTTTTCTTGCGTGTCGTTTGGGATAATTGGCTCTTCAAATGTATTTTTGACATCAGGGCCTTCAACCCAATTACCAGCTTTATTCGTATGACCAGCACTTTTATGTTTAACAACGGTCACTGTACCAACGGTAAAATCGTCTAGCAGGCTCTGCATATCATCAAAAATCATCTAAAGCCCCCTAACTATTCTCCTTCTGTAACTGTTGCACCGTCATTAGTAGCGTCTACTTTTAAATTTGTAGGTGCGCCGGCTTTTTGTTCCATTACAGTAAAGCCGGGCAAATCAACTGCATCAGAGTCAGCCAATTTACCTTCTGAGTCATGGTTTAAAGCAATGTAGTCACCAGTTTGTACTACTGTACCAGCTGGCAAACCAGTAATTACAGCAGTGTTACCTGCTAGTTCAGTTCCTTCAAATAAAGGAGCTTCGTTCTTTGTATCTGCGCCTTTTTTGTAAATTCTCAATAAAATCATAATATTTCCTCCTATTTTTCTATAATCTGATATGAAATAGATGCTCTTAACTTACCCTTATCAATCAAAGGATCATCACGTCCTTTATTCTGGATAGTCAGCGGAGCATTACTTGGGCTTTTCCAGTCCGTCATTTCCTGTTTCATCTGCTGGACAATGCTTCGACCTAAGTTGTTCATAATATCGTTTGCAGTAACATTTGGTTCACTTGCTATCCGCATTGCTCCGGTTTCCATGTAATTAATCCAACGCTGTTCATTATCCATAATCGTTTTTTCCATGAACCGTCTAGCTGGTATAACAACAGACTCTTTGAATACATAGCCTGTTCTACCGTTAGGTAAACGTACTGGAATCCGCAATTTAGGATAATTTTTCGCATGAATATGGCACCCGTTGTTATTAACGATAGCTATCATTTGCAGAAAACTGCCGGATTTATCCAACACCCCAACTCGTAATTCAGAGTGGTTGAGTTTATCGTACTCAGCCATCGCATGTTGCATATAATCAAATTCTGCCATGATTAAAACCCATATAAAGTAGTGCCACTATTACTCAAATCGTATTGATTACATAAACGATTGAACTCATCTAAGAACTCATCATCATTTTTAGATGTGTCAGCGTATGTTTCAGTAAGTTGGCCTAGTTTTTTGCTTGTAACGTTGTTAGAAGTAGCGTTCGTCATCAAGTGACATGCCCATAAGCGAACCAGTGTACTAGCAACGACTTTAGGTGGATTAAGTGGGCTAACGTAGATAACCGCACGATTAACATAGTCAGTCAAAAGATTGTCATCGTCTAACTTTTTAGTTAAATCGGTGTTATACACACGAATATCTTTGACAATTTCATTAACTTTCAAATCGTCCATAACTATCAGTCCTCTACTTCTTGAATTACTGGACCGTCAAAATTATCATTTGGTCCATCTTCTTTAGTAAGTTCTGTTAGGCGGTCTTTTACCTGCGCACCAGCGTACTGTTTATAAGGGTATTCGTCGCCTTTACGATAGATATGGTTACCACTGTTACTGTTAGAATCGACAAAATCACGAATTACTTTAAAACTCATAACTTAGCCCCCTAACTATGCCTTTGGTGGTGTAGTTTGACCGCTGTTACCGTTTGATTGGCTATTATCGGTTTTAGGAGCTGAACCATTGTCTGAGCTTTGACCAGTAACGTTCATTCTAAAGATTTGAGTTGCTCCTTCTAGTGAAGGTAAAACGTTCATTGAAGTAATATCTTCTGTGCGGTAGTATTTGTCATTTTGGTATTCATGGAATGCAACACCAGTATCAAATAGTTGAACACTTCCGGCTGGGAACTTGCCACTTCTCATACCATATTCTTCTGGTGTTGGAGCAAAGTTCATTTTTCCAACAGTTTGCATTCCACCACCAGTTGTAACGACTGGGCGAGCTAGGCTAGTTGGAATTAAGAAAGCTGCATCTGGTAGTGGAGCATTCATTAAAACAACTTTTCCATCTGGAATATAGCTATGGAAACCTTGATTAGAGTGTTGACGATCATCAACATCACTATCTTGATATTGACCGTCATAGCAGACGATGTTTAACTTAAAGATTTGTGCAAAGAAGTCACCAACTTGTGAATCAAAAAGTTCACCATTAGCAATATTGATGTTTTGTGTTGGTACGGTTGATTTTAATTTTTCGGAAGATTGTAACCAACGGAAAGTGTTGGTATTCATGATGATTTGATTTGGTTTTAAGCCAAATTTGCGCATTTCATCCAACGCCATGCGGATATCTTTCATAACATTGGCTTCTTTTGCGTCAGACCAATCAGTAGTAGCATCTTGTTGGAATTCTTGTTTACCACCATAGTCTAGTTGTAGATGAATTCCGTTTGAGTGCATATCAATTTTTCCATTCATCAAAGCTTGCATACCTAACCATTCACGTCTAGCACGCATACTGGATAAACCTTTAGTCTTATCATCGAATAGGTTACCGATTAAAGTTGCTAAGTAAGCGTCATCGTTATTAGCGTATGCTTGTTCAATTTCCATGATGTCGGATTCGTTTAGAACACTTTCATCACGGAAGAATTGAGTTGAGAAAAGTTGTTCTTGGAAATCATCACGATTAGTTGGTAGTGATTGAGCATCGTAATTTGAAGCGTTAGCTAAAACCGGTGCAGAAACACTTGTTTGTAGGTATTTTAAAGCGTTTGAACCAATTTTTTGCGCTGGAAAGTAGTTTTCAGATAAGTAAGGCGCTTCAGTTAAAACCTTGTGTTCATAGTAAGCACCCATGTTGTTTAAACTGAGTAAATCAGTTAGTGTCAATGGATTTGTTGGCATTTTTTCAACTCCTTTTATTTAATAAATGTGATTTTAGGTAAAGCTTTAACGATTGCATCTGTGTACATTTTTTGTACATCTGAATCAGCATTTGATAAAACAATATCGCCTTCAATGATGACAGTTGCACTAGCAGGACCGTTAGTAACGTCAACGTCGTGCATTAAAACTGCATCTGGTGTAGCACTAGGTTGTAAAACTTGGTCTCTGTTCATCAAAAATGAAGATGCAGCCCCCATCGGTGTACCAGCTTTAATAATTTTGCGGTTATTGTTATCAACAGTAGCGTTAGGATTATCTACTGTAGCTGGTAGAGTTAAAGAGTTAGCAAAGTTGAATAGTAACTCTCTAGCAGTTCCATATTTTTTAACTTGCATTCGTGTTCCTCCTTATTTTTTAGCAATTCCTTTAGATTTATAAACCAAGTTCATAAAATCATCGCTATTTTTAAATTGGCTAGATTTAGCTTGGAAACCTGTATCAGTACTTTTGGTGTTAGCCTTAACAGTGTCAACGAATTTTTTAACGTTAGCTTTAGTTGATTCTTCATCTTTACCGACTAAGGAATCTACAATGCCATCAATATTGACGTTACTGTTTTTAGCTTCCGTCTTGGCAAGGTTCAATAAGTTTTGGTGGGCTTCTTTAGCTTTATACTCAGATAATTCTTTTTCAGCCTTAGTCAATCGGTCACCAAACTCTTTACTTGGGTCTACATTTTGACCTTTATTGGTGTTTTGGCCTTCAACTTTTGGTTCGGTGCCTTTATTGTTTTCACCTTGACTACTAGTATTTTGTGCTTTTAACACAGCATCTAGCTTGGAACTAAAGTCGTTGAATTGATTAGTCAACTTTTGAAAGTCTTCAAAGCTAACGTTTTTGTGCGTGTTTTCACCGCCACCTTGTCCACCGTTATCTTTTGGACCTTCACCTTGACCAGTATTTGTTGGATCAGTTGGTTCTGCCATAATTTTCACTCCCTTTTATCTTTTAGAATATGCTGGGCTTGGAAAACAGACACAGCCCCAATGTGGGCGGTCTGGATAGTCCTCTTTAGCGTAAGGACTGCCACTAGCTAGATCATCGCAAATATCGCTATGACTATGCGTGCTTGCCAAATTCCAATTGAATGAATCGACTGCATATCTACCAAAAACATCATCAGCGGCAGATATACCGAACCTAGTTTTTTCTTGATTTATCAGTTGATTTTTATAGAAATTCTTCGTTTTATTGAAGATAGTTGCGACTGAGTTAGGACTGGTCGTAAATTCTTTGAACAATTTATTGACCATATAAGCCTGCGTGATACCAATCATTAAACCTTTGTTAACTGCATCATTAGTCTGATTGGTTAACTTATCGTTTTTAATCCACACTCGTTGATCAACAGTCAAATCATAGTTTTTCTGCTTTAACAGAGTGTTAGCCTGCTTCATGATTTGGTCATCTGTATAGTCTTTCGCTGAACGATAGCCCATAGCGCGTGCTTCTCGTTCTTGAAAATTCATAGCGTATTGATACTCATTCACTAATGAGTTGCCAAGATAGTTAATAACTTTTTTAGAGTGCGCAGCAATAACAATTGCGGTGATTGCGTTTAATAAGTTCTGCTTATCTAATCCTGCTATCTTTTTGGCTTTATCCAATCTTAGAGAACCTTCTTCATCAGTAACTAATGGCTTTGAGAACTGATTTAACACGCTTCTAAATAAGTCATAGTCACGTGAACTAACATTTCTTCTTAAATCACTAACAGAAAGAACTCCATCGGTATTTTCGGCATTAAAAAAACGCATTAGATAACTTTTAAAGCTACCCTGTGCGCTGTCATATAAATTATTTATAAAAATATTGTCATTAATTATGCCTGTTATTAGCTGTTGCGAACGTATTTTCGCATTACTACTCATTATTATCACGACCATTATTGCTATCGCTACCGTCATCATTATTAGTTGGATAGTCACCGTCATTACTGCCATTAGCATTACCAAAATCTATAGTGTTTGCTTTCTTTTCTGCGGTGATTTGTTCCATTTCTTGTGGAACATTTTCAACATTAGATAAGTAAGATAGCAATGTTTGTAGTGACACGATTCCGTTTAAGTTTTTAACGATATTACTTTCATCAAGTAATGAGTGCGGAATGTTTGGCGTGAATTTGATTTGAATATCGTTAACTACATCTTCCGCTTTCATACCGTCTAAACAGTCACATTTAGTCATCATTATGGACAATAACTGTTTAAAAGCGTTAGTCATCTTTCTAGCTTTGGAGTCTGCCAGCATGACCATAGGCTGTAGCTTTTTACCTAAAGCATCTCCACTAGCAGTTGCTCCAAGCTGTGGGTCAGATAGATTGATAATCTGTGCATTTTGGTAGATTTGAGAAGTCACTCTATCCATAAAATGTTCTTGTTGCGTGTCATTCTGCGGTTTTTCAAGGAATTTCGCATCGATACCAGCCAAATCACTAGCGTTATCATCAGCCTGTAAAATGTGCCAACGCTTAATCGTCTTACGTTGCTCTGAGTCCAGCTTTTTAAAGCCTTTAAGGAACAACAAAGCGTTACTAAAATATTCAACATCGTTGAACTTAAGAGAGTATGCACGGTCTAGCTTATCGATAGCGGAGATAGCATCATCAAACATACCTAAGCGTTCATCATTTTCTGGTAACTCTGCAACTGGGATTGTTTCCAATGGATTTGGTTGCTTTAAATTCTTCATCTTGGAAACATCTGACAAGTCTTCAGAACTAAAGTTATATATGCTATCGGCTGTATATAAAGTTCCAAAAAAGTTGCTGCCGACTTGGTTAAAGTAGATAGCAAACTTAGGGTTCGAAGCCAATTTATTGTCATACACCATCAAACACTGTTCTGGTGACACATCGTTAAACTTAATATCTTTTTTATCGTCTAAATAAGCGATTAAGTAACTCCTGCCATATATATCAGCTTTCTTGCTTAACTCAAATAAAACATCTGAGTAGTGACTGCTATTCAACGCATTACTTAACCAGTCATTAATGGCTTTGCTTTTATCATCTAGTGGAGAATTTACTGATTGGCCGCTAGGTACATAATTGATTTTGGCTGGTATTCCAGCAAAAAAACCTGCAAAAGTGTTAACCATGTTCTTAGGCAAATTAATACCCATATTGGTTTCTCTTTTTTGCATAAGCTTGTTAAAAGACCGCTTGTGTAGAACTGCATGGTCGCCTTTATAAACCTGCATTTTTTCATGATAAACCTGTACTAGTGCGGCATAACCGCATAGTAGTTGATTTACTTGTCCTAAATTGTTTTCAATATCAAAATCTGGAGAGCAACGCAAAACATCGTTGTCATCAAAGTAGATATCATCAGTTAAATATGGCGAGTTAACACCATTTTGGTTTAAAAAACCGCTGATAAAACGGTTAGGATTATTCCGATTAAATGTAAAACCGTTAGGATCAAATACTCCCAATTATTTCGCCTCCTTTAAAATAAATCAAAATAATCATCGTCCCCATATGTGATAGCACTAACACCACCGTTAGCAGACTCTTGAGATAAAGCTTGTGTCATCGAATCCACTTCATCATCGTGTTCCATATTAGGAAAGCCAAACCACTCATCTAACATCTCACGAACCCACGGTTGCCAACTAGGGTGTGGCAGATAAACGTTTCCTGCTTCAAAGAAAGGTACAACCACGTTAGCACGTGTTACTTTATCACCGTGTGGAATCACTGGCTTAATACCACTAACTGCATTTCTAATTGTGTTCATGATTGCCGAACCGTTCGCCTTATCTTCAATATAAATTGCGTGTGCTTCTGGTTGGCGATTGTGCATAGCCATGATTGCTTGAAGCTGTTGGTTAAAGCCCATGCGGTCATGCACACGGTCAAGCAAATAAAAATTACTACCCTGTTTTCCCCACGTTTGCCCAGCTACATAATCAGAAGTATCACTGGCAGTAAAGGTTAAATCCCAACTAGACCAACGTTTATCTAGTCTAGGCAGTATAGCGGTCTTACCGTCATTTTGTAGTCCTAAACGTTCAGCAGTTGCACCATCTGGAACGTAGTAGTTAATATCACTTTCTTTGAAAATATTCCCACCATTTTGAACTGGACGTTGTTGATACAACGCCGCCCAAACTCGACTACCAGCGGTCTTTTTAATCTGCTCTGCCCACTTAACACCCTTAGACATTGGTGGGAACGGACACAAAGGTTGGCCAACTGAACGCCCTAAAATGTCGTTTTCTTCTGACAACTCTGGCAATCTAATTTCTTCCCACGGATAACTCATTTCCTTTAAAAGCCTGCCTGCTAGGTCATCAACATTCCACCTAGTCATAATCACAATTATTGATGCATCGTGACTTAAACGTGAAGTAAAACTGGCTTGCCACTCGTCCCAAATCTTATCTCTTTGGTTAGCAGAGTTAGCTTCTGCCATATTTTTCAATGGATCATCGATAATTAAAAGGTCAGCATGCTTACCAGTCGCGCTACCTAAAATAGTGGTAGCGTGCATAGCACCTTTATGGTTCTCAATCTGCCACTCGTTTTGTGTATGCTTCTTTGGGTCCACGTTAAGTCCATACATTGGACCGGCAAACTCATTGAACTTAGACAAGTTAAAACGTCCAAACTTCTGTACGAGTGAGTCAGAATAAGATGCAATCATAACTTCTTTATCTGGATTATTCATAAGATAATAACTTGGAAAAGTTTCACTAATTGTGGTTGATTTACCATGTTGTGGTGGCATTTCGACAATGTAACACTTACGTTCCCCATCAACTATCTTCTGCAGTTTATCGCAAATTAGTTGCGTATGCGGAAACAATTCGAACTGATAATCGTGTGCAAGTTCAAAATAATCAGCGTATGAACGCCTTGCTAACTCATATCTAGCAGCTTGTTTAAGCAGCTTCTCTGTTTGCACGTCCATACACTCATCTCCTTTAATCATCAGTTTGTTTATAATCAAATTTCTTTTTCTGCTTTGCGTCCGCTAAGGCTTCTAGCTTATCTGCAGGCAACTTATTTAAGTTCTGTAACTCAATCGAGCCAGATACAGTTGTTTCCTTTTTGTCGGTGAACATAGCGTATTTTTTACCAATCAGTTCAGCGGCTTTTAACCTATCCTTGATTGATGCATCTACGCTAAACACTTCTCCACCGGTGCCGATTGTGTCTTGCTCTTGACCATATAACACGCGTGATAAGAACTTCATAACGTCTTCGGCGCTGGCAATCTTTTCATCACTCATATCAGCCATAACAGCCTGTATGTATTTTTTAATTGGTTCCTTATCCAAGTTTTCGCTACCAATGGATTTAGCTGTTCTCTTTGAATAGCCAGCTCTAATTGCAGCATCAGTTCCGTTTCCACTTTTAATGTATTCATCGGCAAATTTTAACTGTTTAGGTGTTAGTGCGTTGCGTAGTACTGTTATGTTTATATCCGACATGCGTATTCTCCTTTCGTATTTATTTATATGTATTAAAAAAGCACTCAGATGAGTGCTAATTTGTTTATATATTCATCTTAAACGTTTCTATCGCCTTTTATATCAGCATATCCTACAGCTTGATTAGGCAAATTGTCCTCCAATTTAGATAATATTCTAAGTGAAGTAGATATTGGGACTTCGTTAATTGCCAATATATTAACTATAGATAAAGCTACTTGATCTTCATGTATTAAGTTTATTTTTTTGCCATCTTCAATTTTGATTGCTTTGCTATTATGCAAAGTTCCACCGATAACCCTATTAAATTTTTTACTTACATCATATAAACGATGAATATCTTTTAATTTATTGTTTTTATTATGTTCAAAAAAATGAATTCCTTTATTAATACTTTTAATCGCTTCTTTTTTGTTCATTTGAATCACTCCATATTTTTGTATTTTGTCTCAAAATCACTCCATTTTTTCTCATTTTTGGACTAATTTTGTGCCAACTTGCTATAAATCCCAGTTTAAAGGCATTTTGAATTCCTTAAAACAACCAAAACTAGGAATTGGACTATTTTTTGACTGTAAATCCCAATTCTTTCATTTTGTTTTTAAACCATTTTTCTCCACTGGCTTTTTGTAAAACTTTTTTTATATTGTTCAATGTAAATTTTTCATTTCATCGTCATCATTCTTCAAAGCTTATAAGCCAAACTGTTTGAAAAATTTATCAGCTTCTCGTTTACTTTTTCTATATTCTTTATCCATTTGTTTTTGTTCTTTTTTAACACGCTTACTAAATCTAGTATGTTCTTTTTGCATTTTTGCAAAATCTTTTTCGAAGTTATCCATAAAATCACCCTTTCAAATTAGGTCAGGTTTTGTCAGGTTTTTTCCGACATGCAATTACGTCTATATAATAGGTAGAAACACAATTACAACTTTTCCAACGATTTTAAAGCATATTTCAGCACCTTGATAGCTTCTTTTCTATGGAAATGACCTGTTACATAAAACACCACTTCATCAGCTTCTTTATGCAATTTTTTATTTCTGATATCACGGTCAGCCCTACCGTCTAACTTGTTTTCTATGTTGTCTTTAACTCTTAATGCGTCCAAAGCTATTCTCCTTTCTTTTTAGTTTTTATATGTACATAAAAAGCCTGCACTAAGCAGACTTTATTTTTTGTATAAAAAAAGACGATTGCAATAACTGCAAACGCCTTTATATGTATTCCTCTATCTGCGACCAAACAGATAAAGGAGTAATAAACATGACAGTTAAAAACAACATGTTGGATACCACCCCAACACTAGAGATACGCCAAGCGGACATCTCATTTCTCAACACGTATATAATAACATTAAAGTACAAAAAAATGCAAAACAAATACAAAAAGTTTTTTTAAAAACATTTTTCAAATTACAACAATTTTATAGTAATTTTATTGAAAAATGTTACTATTTAATAGACGTCTTTAAAATAGGGCTACCAACCTTATTGAAACATTAGGCGTTGAAAGGAGGTGCGCTAAGTGAGTATCTCAATAATTTCTCAACAAATTTCATTGAGTGTTTCATTAGACCCAATCACAACATTGGTAATCTTATACTGTATAGTACCAAAGGCTACTAAACGTGTAATGAAACACTTTAAATAGTATTACTATATTTAGATAGTGGTAGCAAGCGACCCAACTATTTAAATAAGATACAATTTCATTAAGAGAGTGCAAATACCAGCACTCTTTTTTTGTAAACAAAAAGCCCTAACATTAAGTCAGGACTTCTGTAGTTTGTGTCAACTCATTAAGGTATTGCTATATCACCTCTTAACCGATTTTGAAAGGAAACTATAGTTACATATAGTATGGCTTATGGCAATAATGCTGACTGTTGGACTTGAACCAACACATATAACTGGGGTTACTGTTCTTCTTGAACTAAGTCAGCACGTTGTCTGCTCACTTTGGCAAGTTACAGACAACATATCCACCACCGTGTCAGAGGTGGACAATGTCTATGCTCTTAGTCAACATAGGCAACTAACACAATTGGACTCGAACCAATATAGCTTTACTACCCTAGTCCTGCTAGGTGTGTCAACTAGTATTACATTAACGAAAGAATGCGTCATCAATGGTCTGCTTTGCTAGGCTACTGGCTAACCTAGCAACACAAACAGTAGGAGTCGAACCTATCAAAACTGCCAATCAGTCTGTCTGTACACTTTTTTAATTTATGGAGAAAATCCGCTCGAAATTGGAATTGAACGTATGTGCAGTAGTCGTGATATCATACTGATATCACTATACATAGTATAGACCCCATCAGTACAAAAAAAGTACAAAGCAAGTACAACTATCTAAAATATTTTATAAATTCAGATACCGCTTCATTCTTGCGATTAAAATACGTTCCTCTTGAATAGTGTAATTTAATAGCTACAAATTCAACCTTGCACTTATTTATATAAGTATCGACCAGTAATACTCGATAGTCATTATCAATGCAATTCAAAGCCTTTTTGACCTTCTTACAGTAACTTCTAGCTTGCATTAATCTCAATATTTTGTCATCTTCAGTGTTTGGCTTATTTTTGCCAGTGATCATTCCATCGTTTTGAACTGCTGGAATTCCTGCTTTTATAATGGCTAAATTTTGTAAGTAACGTTTGAAAATTATTTTAACCTTTTTAAGATTTTTACTATGTGTATCTTCTAAATAGTCAGACAACAGCAAATCTAACTCGTCCATCGTGTTTTTAATTAGCAACACAGTATTTTGTTTACCTTGCTTGTCTGCATATTTTTGAATATCAGCTTTGATTTTAGCACTTAGCTCCATCTATAACACTCCTAAACTTATTATGCTTTTTGTCCTGCTTGACCATTGCCTTGATTTGCTACAACTGGTTGTTTTGGTTGGTTTCTAGCAACTAAATTCCTGAATTTGCTAACTAAATAAGCAATGTTATCTAGTAATTGTATGTCGTTGGTTAAATCATACATGGTCTTTTGCTCTTCAATTTTGGCACTGTAAAAGGTATTCATGTAATCGAAGCTGTGTTTTGATTCCATAAGTCCTAATGTTCGATCCATATTGTTATTATTCATAATTAATCTTCCTTTTCATTTTTATTTTGTAATTTTTGTGTTTCTTTGAAATAGTCCAACTTGCATTGATAACGGTATAAGATACAACTATTAACTCCTGCCACAATAATGTTGGTAATGTATGAAATCATCAGTAGCAACGCTAGTGCAGCCAAAATGCCAACTACAGCTATCTTAATAATATCCACTTAAATCACTTCCTTATGGGGCTTAACGCCTAATGCAGCTAAAGCCTTATCAATATCACTTTCTGCTTTGTCTAGTTCTGATAATTTAATTTTGAACCGCTTGTGATATGCAATGGATTTAAAACGATTTATTCTGCTCTTAGCCTTATATAATTTCTTTCTGGCCAATTTTAAATTAGTATCTGAAACTTCTGGCATAACTTCAATAATGTGGTAATTTTTTATACGATTTAAAGTTTCTTTATCCATAACTACATCTCCTTAAAATAGCTCCTTCGTAAAACCTGTTGGCTTACTTTTGACGATATAAATTGGTATCTGATACTTAGCTATAAACGCACGCATTCTAAGGCTTGCATCAGGCGTTATCTTATAGCCTTTAACATCTATGGCTTCAATCAATTTTCCGTCCACATATATCGTAAAATCTGGCGTGTAAACAGCTTCTCGATGTGTTTTACCAGCTAGTTTCGTTTTAGGTACAATCTCAAAACTTTCGTGAACTTTAAAATCTACTTGATCATACTTGAGTTTCATGTAGTATCCAGCTTCTGCTTTTGAATCGAAAATTTCATCATCTATTTGAAGTTTTTTAGCATGGTACTTACTTTTGTGTTTAACACCTGCTATACGTTTGATATGGCGTTTATATGGCTTTCCATTGGGGTAGTTCATGCGATGACTACCTTTCTAGTTCTGTATATCTTTTTGATGATTATCTTGTATTTACTTGGAAACCCAGCCATAATCCTAAAAGCTTCTTTTGAATCAATGTCAGCGCCTAATTTCTTAAGCTCATCGACAACGTTATCCATCTTAGCTTTTCTGATTTCGTGTTTTTTATATTTAACTAAGTAATAACTGGTGTTTAGTTGGTACTTATGAATCATCATATTGACCGTGGAAATGCTGGCGATTAGTTCTAAGGCAATCGCTTTTTGAGTCATACCAGCCGCTAACATTTTGGCAACCTTATACACAAAACCTTTTTCTCTTAGTTTCAAAGGTGTTAGGTCGTAAATATCATACGGATCAACTAGTTTTCTTTTGCTGTCTTTTGGACTTAGCAGCTCTTTTATCTTGATAAAACGTTTATCGTTGCTATCGGCTTTACTAATTGAACCGTACTCCTCTTCAATATCCTGTATCATTCTCAGTGCTGTTACGTTCATTGTTATCGCTCCTATAAGTTATCTATTTCAGACAGTAATTTAGCTTTTCTTTCTGCCAGTGCTTGCTTGTCTTCATCTTCTGCTGGTTTATCGTCTTTAGGCTCTTTAGGTTTATCCTTAGCCCAATCTGGTAGTTCTTCTTTGATACGTTTACCTTTATCGTATGGTTTCCTGCTTTTAAAATTACGCTCGTTCCTATGTTCATGTTCAGCATTTTGCTGTTTAGCTTGTTCTACATTTTTAACCTTTTCTTTTTCCCATGCACTAAATACAGCATTTAGATATCTGCCTACTCCATAGGAACTGACGTTATTCTTCCCTGCAGTGTAAATGGCGTAGTAAACAACATCAGATGAGAATTCATTAATCCACTCTTGCAGGTCTTGTCTAACAATAGAGTTAGGGAATCCCCAAAGTTGTTGGTATAACTCATACGGATTTTTCTTAGGATTGATTTTAGGTTTTGAACTTTCACTTTGAGCTGACTTGCCAGAGTCAGACTCGCTACTACTACTACTACTACTTCTATTAATCTTTTTATTAATCTTTTTATTATCTACGCCATCTGTGTCGTGGGGGTATAGACATCTGTGTCGTGGGGGTATAGACATCTGTGTCACCACCCCCCTGTCATCTGTGTCACCACCTAGATATCTATCAGAAAGCGTTATATAACGTTTTTCTACTTCTTTGGAGTTTTCCTTATAAACTAAATTTACATCGATTAAACCGATTGATTTTAGCCTAGAAACAGCCCTAGAAACTGAACGTTCTGATATCTCAATATTTTCACCAATTTTCTTATTACTAATGAAGCATTTGTCGTTAGCATTTAAAATCGTAAAGATGTGACCATAAACTAATTTTTCGGTAGAAGTTAAATTTTTACCAGAAACATTAGCTATCGGAACTTGTAAAAAATAACGTGTGTTTTGTGTCATGTGATCACTCCTCACTATCTATCATTCCTACCTTATTTGCGTGTAGCATTTGTAAAGCTGTATCAAGACTAAAGCCCTGCGAAGCAAGCTCCATCATGTAAGTTGAATCAAACTTAGCTAATAGTTTTGCAGTATCAATACATTGTTTCTCTTCTTTACTTAGCTTTTTCGTTTTTCTCATTGCCATCACCCTTTAAAATCAACTATCTGATCTACCATGCATTTAATCTCTGCTTTAACTTTATCTTCGTCCCACATGTATTTACCACACTGCCAGTCCGTATAGTGTGCTGTATCAAAACCCAGTACAGTGTTACCGTCTTTTTCATCGAAGTATGTGATACCACCATGTACATCGACTGGATAGTCATCAACATCAACATTTTTATCATTCGTGTATTGAATAAATTTACTGTCATTTGGCACAAAAACACATCCACAGTAGTGGCTGTAACCGTGTAATCCGGATTTTATGAGAAATTTATCAATCCATAATCAATCCACTTGATTTCACATTTAATTCCTCTGTAATTGAAATAAGCCATTTTAAAGCTCCTTTATTAGTTAAAAAATCTATTTTTGTAATCTTCTAAAGTGATAGTTGCTGTTTTGGCAACATTGGCAAAGTTTTTACCATGAGTCTTTTCTATATAGCTATAAAGCTTGTTTAACTCTTCTTTGTCAAAAAGGCAGTCTTCACTTGCGTTTGTAAAAAGGTTGATACTAGCTATACTGTAGTCATCTTTTCTTTTGATGTAGCACATTGGTAAATCAAGTGTGACACCAATCGTAACTACATATTTTTTAGTGTCATTCATAACATCTTCCTCGGTATACTTTCCAGATTGTGAAAACATAAAATCAAGTAATGAAGCCAATCTTGTGTATTCGTAATCTTTTAGCACTTGCTTATGCAAGTCATCTAGTGATTTAACTTTGAAGTGGTTATTCAATTCTTGTAAATCCATGATTAGTCCTCTTCTCTATTTGCCTTATATGCCCTTAAAAGTTCTGGAACATGACACGCATATGGATCAATTGGTTCATCAACATCGTAGTTGTCAAACAGCAGTTTATGTTCTTTAGCTAGTGGTTCAATAGCATCAAAGAAATCAGCGGTAACTTGCTCATAACACATAACTAGTTTCTTTTTAGGAAAGATTTCTGCAAAACAAGTGATATTATCACAGAGCCTATAGCTATTCTTGGTTTTGCTAATATATGATTTTTTGTTTAACTTTTTAAGATTTTTTTCTAATTGATTTAATCCGTTCATATTAAAATTTCTCCCCTAAAGCAATACGTTTCATAAGTGGTTGTAGCCAGCGTTTATAAAATGGCTCATTCTTCAATTCTTCTTTAGTTTCAGCGATTAAAAGTATGCTGGACACCTTTATACCTAGCACACCTGAGTATGCTTCCAGCACGTTGTTATTAGGTTCCATAGAGCCATCTTCAATCAAGCGCAAACAAAAACCACCTATTCCTAGTAACTCTCCAAAGTCATTAACGCTACTTCCGTATCTAAGTCTTAGTCTTTTTAATGTTTTTGCTAATTCCATAACGTCCTCCTTAATAGGCTTTTCACCCTATCCGGATAGTTAAGGCTATCGTCCTAGTACAATTCAATATCATCGATTGAAGTTATTTCGTTCATAATTTTATGACTTCTGCAATAGTCACAATGCCCACAATAGTTTGGCTCTTCTTCACCATTTTTCACACGTTGGATATGTGGTTGCAGTTCTTCAATTTGATTCATTCTGTCGTCCATACGCCACTCTGGAATGCTTAACATGGCTTTATCTGGCGTTGACTGTTTAGAAACAGCGATAATAAATGGTGTACACTCGACATCAAATGTTTGCTTGATTAATTCCTTATATATCGCCATTTGCATGTCATATCCACGATCAACCGCAAAATTCGTATATCCATTTTCACGCTTGTTATAATGCTTTTTATGAATATCATCGACTGTTTTAAGGTCAAAAAAGCATTTATGCTTTAAATCCAAGCAGTCAATTTTTCCCATCCAATCAACACCGAAAATTTTACCTTTAACAATAACTTCCTTTTGACCTTGATAAAGTAGTCTAAAACGTTCTTCATTTTCTAGTGCCTTAATGCATTTTTGTGCCTGCTTAAAATCGCTTTTAAGCCCCTTTTCTTTGTTTCCATATTTATAAAGGCTATTTTCGTTAGCTTTTATAAAGCGTTCATGGGCTTGCTTACTTTCAAAATAAGAATGTAAGTAGTTACCAAATAATAATGGCGTTGGATTAGAAAAAGGCTGATATTCATGCTTTAATTGTGCTAAAGCTGCTGCTTCACATTGCATAAAGTTCCAAAAAATTGATTTACTTTGAAAGTGCCAATTAGCTTGATTTGAGTAATAATTTTTATCATTCAGTTGGAATGTCGTTGATGTTGGCGAATAGGCTTTCTTGTCCTGCTTGGTCTTCATTTGAATTGTCATCACTACTCATCTCCTCACTATTGTTGCTTTGACTTGATTTAGCTTCCGTGGGCTTTTCGCCAGCTTTAGTTAATTCTTCTATGTCTTCATTTACAGGGGTGTCTTTTATTTCAATTTCTTCACCCTGATTATTTTCTGGTACTAATTTTTCTAAAGCTTTTTCTGGTTGGTGGCCTTCATCTGGTTTGACTTCGTTGTTTTCTTTTTTACTGTTGATCATGGAATCAATTGTGTTTTTGTTTTCTGGTGTAACGTCTTTTCTAGAGTCGTCATATTCTTTCTCAGTTGTGTCGTTGATAGCTTGAACGAATAAGTCATTGTCGTTCGAAGAATTGATGTAGAATTTAGCTGCACGATTGATAACAGTGCGTTTAGCCATTTCTTGACTGAAGTTTCTTCTAGCACCACTATTTTTAGCTTTAGCTTGATTCCAACTGGTATCAATTTCTTTTTTAGTCATGATAGTGTAATCACGACTACCATCTTCTTTTTCAATAAAAGCAAACGCTCCAACGATAGCTTTATCACGGTTTTCAAACTTTGGTATGAATTTTTTAACTACAGTATTAAAGTCATCATCTGACCCAATTTCGAATTCATCGCCTTCAAAAACAACTTGAGCTTTAATTTTCTTAACGTTGCTTAGTCGATTGATAACACTAATAGTTCCAAAATATGATCGTTGCAATACTAATTCCTTGCCATAAGGAATGAAGTAGCATTGATTCTTAGCTGAACTCAAGCCTTGAATAGCCATGTTGAATAACGCCTTAGTAATCGATTGTGTACTGCACTTTTTAGCTAAGGGTACGCCATTAGTGGTATCAGTCAGCTCTAACCATGCTGACTGTAGGGCGTTAGATACTGAGTAACCTTTCGGCAATTGAAGCCCTTGTTTTTCTTTTAAACTGTCAATTTGGTTTACTACACTTTGTACTAATTCTGTCATGATTAATTTCCCCTTTTATGCAATTTGTTTTTTGATGCTTTTGACTTCAATGTTAAAAAAGTCAGCTAAGCTTTCGTTTATTTCTTTATAATTGTCTTCGTGGCAACTGTTGACTTCGATAATTTTGTAAGTTTCGTTATCTTTTAAAGCTTGCAAAACGTCTGTATCAGTTGATAACTCTTCTTCAATATAGCCATCTTCGTGCATGAGATATTGCTTTAAGATGTAGATGTCTTCTGGGATATATTCAAGGCCAACCACTAAATACTTTTCATACTCAACTAAAGGTTCACCGGTATAATCAAATTCTTGCGTGAAATTCATTTTATTCGGCCTCCTTTTGTTGTATACTTGAAGTATTAATATTTTTGCTAAGTCCGTTATCTTGCCCAGAGATAACGGCTTTTTTTGTGTCATGGTTACGATGAAAGAAGTCTCTAACTCTTGAAAAGCCTTCTTCATCAGTACCTTTTAGCATGGTTAAGTAATCGTGTTCAATTTTCATAGTTTAATTTCTCCTTTGATTTTGTTAAATTTTTCTTGGATATAGCATGCAATTTCAGTTGATTTTGCCATAATAGCTTCTTTGTATATAAAACCTAGCGTAAAACCGACAATGGCACCGAAACTGGTTGAAACAACATCTAAAACTAACATTTTAGTTCCTCCTTCAAACGCTTGATTTCTTGTTGATACTTATAACAATCAGCAACTAAAATATTCTTTAAAGCTGTTAAATTTTTAATCTTAATTTCTTGATACTTAACCTTGTCTTCAAGGTTCTTAATTGGTCTTTCTATCATTGTTGACACTCCTTAACTTGATTAATATTTAATATGTTGTACAATGTAGCCACTCCTTCGGGAGTGCGATAGATTTCTCTTTAATAAATCTCTTTAACTAGTAGCCCTAACATTTAACTGTTGGGGCTATTGTGTTGTACAATGTAGTTGCTCCAATGGGAGCTTTCTTCATTGGTCATAACCATCCTTTCTTTAATACAAGTTTTGTACAAAGAATCAATTCGACAAATCTCTGATAGCTTTTAGCTGTTAGAGATTTTGTTTTATAATGAAATGTTTGACGATGAAAATAGAACAAAAGTTAAAAATAATCTGATAAAAGCTGAGATAGCCCTCAGCACTAGAGGAATTTCAAAAGAATTTTTAGATTCTACTTTCGAAGTGTTGTAGCTGTTCACACCAGCTATAGAACTTTTTGTTTTCATAGTTTCACGCCTTCTTTAAGTAGCTGACTAGCCATGCGATTAGTTAAACTATTTTCATGGTTATCAACTAACACTTGCTGTATATAACGTTTCATATCTTGTTGGCTTTCAAAATTTGTGTTTTTCAAAGTAATCAGCACTTCTAACATGTTGCTTTCACACATTGCTAGGTCATGTGCTAGTTGTTGTTTACTTAGTTGGCTGTTTTCTAGCATTTCTGGTCTATCTTGCTCATAATCAAGCAGTTTAGATGATAAAGTTTGTTTCATAGCTTAACTTCCTTTTCTATACATATTTGATTTGCATAATAAAATTTGTCTTCGTCCCATACGCTGGTTTTTAGCCAAATTCACAGTGTATATTTTTGGCTATATATTTCTTTAAGCGTTCTGGCTGTTTGCACCAGTCAGGATGCTTTTTTAGTTTTTGCAGCACTTCTGGATTAATATTGAATTTAACTTTAATAGTTTCTGACCTCATGACTATTCCTTCTTTCTATTGTTATAATTGTTTTGAAAGGTGGTGATATTATGGACTTGATGACAAAAGCACAGATAGAAATGCTAAAAATTTTTGATAATCATGAAATCAATGAGTATCCTAAAATTTATCACAATGCTTTATCTGCAATTTATGAAAAATACGGTGAAGAAAGTTTTGCTTTAGATGTTCTAAAATCTTTAGGAACCAATGACAATGGTTTCATTAATTTATCAGTTAGCATGGATCCACAAGGAACTCCACTTCCTGCTGTCGTGAAACCACGTTCTAAAATGATTGTTTCTCTTTTAGGGAAAGAATTTTTAGAACTCAATAGCTAACGAAGTCTATAAGTTATGCCTTTATACATGAGGTATAACTTTTTTTGATTGCAGTGATATAGGTAGAATGGATTAACTTTTTTCTTAACATCGTCTTTATCAATGATGGTAATCTCACTCTTCCTATATGTTTTATTCAGCATTTTTTCACAGAGATATTCATCAAGCAATTTAACTGGAATTTTTTCGCCATCTTCGTTGTAGTAGAATAAAATACCTTTATAATCTTTCATATCTATTCCTCCAAATCTAAGTTGCCGGGCAATTGAATTGGTATTTGATTGATTTTCATTTGCATGAACTTTTCAAGTAAGTAACGTTGTCCTTTGCCAGTAATCTTAGGTGTGTATTTGATTTCTATATAACCAGAGTTATGTGGCACCGTTCTGGACTTAACTTGGAAAATCTTTAAGTTAATGGATTTTTGCGTTGGCATATTGTAATCACTGCCTTGGCGTTTAATTAGGTATCCATTTTCACGTAACCATTCAAATAATCGCTTCTCACCAATGTTGACAAGATTGTTACTGATGATTTTAGCCATTTGGCGTACTAAAATACTTTTTTCGTTCACTTCAATGGCATCAGCAATTAGTGCTTTAGGTTTCAAACGTTTCACTTCATCTTTGGCATCTTTATAATTAGTTACCAGTTGTAGTAAATTGTCTGGGTCTTGTAGAAGCTCTATAACATTTGATGGTTGTTTAGTTCGACCATTGTAACTACCAGTCTTTTGAATGCTTGGTAAAACTTCATCAGTTACCCAGTCTTGAAAATCTTCAGCTTGTGGCAATGTACTACGTAAAACTAATGAATAGATTCCCGAAATATCGATTAGAGTTTTAGCTGAATGGTCATATCCGCTCCATAAAATTTCGGTCGACCCCAAATTGGAACAAGCCGATTGTGTCAACGTTTTGCGGTGTTTTAATTTGATATGGTCATTTACTGCCTTGTTTGGTTGACGATAATTAAGCAGTTTGGCTACTTGTTTACCCCAGAACCAAACCTTGTTGTCAATCTCAATAGTAAAAATGTCGCTTCCGTTAAAATCAAAATTATTAATTGGTGTTACTTCTTTTACTGCGTTCATCATATGAATCTCTCCTTATTTTGAATTTTTAAGATGTTTGCTTATTTCAAACCGCCATTGGTTTGTTTAAGTAAACTTTGAACGTAAAAAAATACTGAGGAATTTCTTTCTTAGGAATATCCAAAGCGGCACAAATTCTATCGATTTCATCTTGATAGAACCCTTTCCCGTTGAGTCTGCTATTCAGCGTAGGTCTTGAAACCCCTATGATTTTAGCAAGTTCGCCTTTGGTCATTCCATTTCCATAGCCTTTCATTCTTCCGTAAAGCATTGAAAAATCATACATATAAATCCTTCTTCCTTGTTGTTTATTAGTTTTGTTTAACTCAACAATTTATATAGTAAACCACATTTTACAATTTGTAAAGTGCTTTTAACTAAATTGTTTATTTTTATTCAACTTTTTTAGTGAAACAGGTTGTTTAACAAAACAGTTTGTTTTATAATATTGATTGTTGATTAAATTAATTCAACAAATTAAATAGATTGGAGGTGAACCTAGTGGAAAACTTCCAAAGTAGATTGAATAAAGCGCTTGAACTCAAAAATGTAAAAGCCACTGATTTAGCTAAGCATATTGGAGTTGATCGTTCTACTATAAGTTTTTGGAAAAATGGTAGAACAAAGCCTAGACAAGATAAAATATTTACTTCAGCTAAATTTTTAGATGTTGATCCTGCTTGGCTATTTGGAGCCGATGTACCACTAAGCAGTTTTGAAGAAGCTATGAAAAGAAACAATTCTTCTAATGAGCTTCAAGATGAAGCAATATCTAAATTTAATAGGCTAAGCATTGAAAATAAAAGACAAGCTTTAGGCTTTATAAGCGGTTTACTATTTAATCAAGAGAAATAACGATCAAGAGCAGTTGCCGCTGCTCTTTTTTGTTATCTAAAATATTTAGCAATCAATCAGAAGCGATCGGTGGTGGTCGCTTCTTTTTTAATAAATACATAGAATCGCCTTTCCAAAGTGGCTCCGTCAAAGGCCGCTTTTTTATTTTGCTCTCACATACAAAAATTTTTCGCATGTATATTTGCTGATTGCTGTATCAATCAACAGTTAGTAGCATATATCCACATGCAAATGGAATAAATAAAAAAATGCAAAATAGACACTAACTTGGATATAAAGTAGAAGTTTATGGCTATTTTACATATAATTATTGAAAAGGAGCTGTTTATGTGATAGGAGAAGAAAGCTTACAAGATTTAGCTTTAAAGCGTAAAAGTATGGGACTCACACAAGCAGATTTAGCTGCTAAGTGCTTAGTTTCAGTTAACACCATCAAAAAATGGGAACACCGAAAAGGGACTATAAAAAAAGAAGACATTTTAAGATATGCCAAAGTCTTAGAAGTGGACCCCATGCAAATAATTGATCCTGATCATGTTTTCAAACATTATTCGGATAGAAGAGATACAGAAACACTTAGACGTGTCCCTACTATTAATGCTATAACCGACATATGTATGGATTTAGAGCCTAGACGCGTAGAGAACATGTATAGGTTCGGAAATGGACAACTAGAAGAACAAAATCAAACTAAAGTAACGTATAAAGCACTGGAACAAAATGTGCAAAAATACGACCTTAAAATTAACGGAGTTATTCGCAGCGACCGTGATATTGAATTTTTTCCAGAAAATAAAAAGCACACCGAAGAGTTTTATGGAATTTTGCCTGATGACTATGGTTACGCTATGAAGGTTAGGGGTAATCATTTATACCCACTCATTAGAGACAACCAGAGAGCTTTTTTAAAACGAGCTTATGCATGGAGTTTATTTAGTGGAAATTTTGTTATAGTTAAAAATAAAAAAGGTTCATTCAGAATAATGCAGTTTAGATCTAACCATAAAAGCATATATCTCTTGCCAATTGATCGAGCCGATGAAAAAATAAATGAGCATCAAAAAAGGTTTCTAATGAAACCAGAAGAAGAGATTTTATTTGTTATCAAGTTAAGCGGATATTAGCCATATTTAAGTATCAATCAACTTCATGTATAATTTAATGCGTATATACATATAGGAGGATGTTTTATGTTAGATTTTATAAGTTATATTTCTTCAGCAATTTGGTTTGTTTCGCTAATTTTAGTAATTGTTTACTGGCGAAGATGCAGAAAAAACAAAAAGCAATTCCCACAAGAATATAAGAAAATGAATCAAGAAAATGGAAATGCTCAAAAATTAAAGAAAAGCTTGATAGTTTTACTTGTTTCATGGGTAATTGCAGGTATAACCGGATTACCGGGTGAAAACCGTGAAGAAGCTAAACAAGATAGAATTGATACAGCACAAAGAAAAGCTGAAAGTAAAAAGAAAGCAGCAGAAAATAAGAAAAAGCAGGAAGATAAAAAGGAAGCTGATCTCGTAAAGGCAACGAAGGAAAACAATGAAAAGAAACATTTAGCTGCATATAAAAAAGACTTAAATACGATTCCGGATAAAACTAAAGGAATTATTTCAAAAGCTTATATAGATGAAAGTGGCAGTGAGCAAACTACTGTAGTGTTAAGCGATGAAACACTTAACGTTTCTGACAGTGAGTTGAAAAACATTGCACATGAAGCTTATAACTATATGGAAAATTTCATAAGTAACTATAAGCCACTTCCAGACGATTCTTTGGCTGATTCAATCAGAATTATCGACAGTTCTGGCAATTTAATTGCTAAGACGTCATGGGGTGACTTCAAATATGTAGGAGAATAAAAATGAATTCAACAGAAAAAGACAGCATAATAGGCATGAACTTCAATTATTGCTTAGCTGAACTATGTAAAACTATACCCGAGGTCGCAAAAGATTTAGGTGTTCCCGAAATACAGTTGCACTATTTAATGTGTGGAATTGTCAAAGATAGAAGTATAGTTGATAAAATCATTAATTATTTTCAAGCAGATAAAGAAACTTTCAGCTTTATAAAAAGAAGAATGTCTACTAAAGGGTTTGCTTACGTTCCGATAATGAACAAACTAGAATATGGAAAAAATGCTAGAGTAATTATAAATATTAATGGATATTTGCCTATGAAAGATGATGAAAAAAGCTATCAGTTCAATAATAATCCTTACTTTATACAATCAACAGATAATAGTATGGATCCAATAATTTCTAAAGAATCTATGGTTTTAGTTGAATACGATAGTGATAAAGATTATATAGACAGTCCTAACGGAAGTATAGTTATAGCTTTGGTTAATGGTAAATTATATATTAGACGTTTGTACCACGTTAGTGGCAAAGCAATTTTAAAGTCCGATAATAAAAAATATAAAGATATTGTGTTAAACAAAGAAAAATATGAGTTATTTGGAATAGCAAACAAGGTCATAAATGATTTATAAATAAAATAAGTCCCCTACTGCGTATATATAGATATACACAATAAAGGGGACTTTTTATTTGCAATTAAATATGTAATATATTATATATTGGATATTACATATTATATATTTGATATTGGATATTACTTTTCTACTTTGATTATTCCATCTTCAATAGCGTGCTTAACAGCTGTGTCCATAACCTTAATTATAGGTATATCATTTTCAGCAGCATACATCTTTACTTTCCTATAGTAGTACATGTGCAATTGAACTGCTCTTTGTTTTGTCATACCTTCAGTTGGCTCTTTTTCACCAATTTGTTTGTTAATAGTGTCTTTATAATCGTCTAAAAAATCTCCTGCCATTAGATCATCTCCTGCGCTCTTTCTTCAATTTCGTCTACGACTCTTTGATACATACCAATAGAACGAAAGTCCCAATGGTCTCTTTCTGTTATTCCATAAGCTGTAAATCCTTTGACTCGTTCTTGTGCTTGTATTTTGTTTTCGTATACAGCTTTTTTAAAGTAGTTTTGTGCGTCTTTAGCAATTTCATTATCTATCTTAGCTTTTTGATATAGATAAATAATTACTCCTAAAAATTTAAAACTTGGGTTATACTCTGCTCTTAAAGAAATAAGTTTTTTAACAGTTTTTAAAGCAGAAGTGTAACTCATCTTTTGGGTTTGTAGTACAACTGAGATTCCATCACAAGCAAAAATTGCATTAGCTACTATATCATTAAAAGTAGGTGGAACATCGATAAGTATATAGTCATAATCATTTTTCAACGGTTCAATCTTTTCTCTTAAAATATTCCATCTAACTGACTTTTTTAAGTTACTAATTCTATCTGTCCACTCGTTTAATCCGTCATCAGCTTTAATAATATCTAAATTATTAGTCATACTGACTATAGAAGAAGACAAATTTCCGTTATTTAAACTTTTAGAAAAAGGAACCATTGCATCTTTATAAATTTTATAAGTATCACATATCATTTCTGATAAATTCTCTTGCGGATCGAAATCAATTAATAATATTTTTTTATTTTTCTTCGCCATTAAATAACCTTGCATAGCGGTAAGCGTGCTTTTGCCCACACCGCCTTTAAAGTTATAATTCATCAAAACTTTTCCAACCATTTATACACCGACCTTTCAAAAATAATTCTACCATAAAGTAATATATAAAATCCAATATATTATATCCAATATCCAATATATTACATATTATATATTACATATTGGATATAAGTTATATTATTTAAAAAATGCCTTTATTTTTTTAGTAATTTGAGTTATTATTAAATCGTTAAATAAAAAAAGACATAGAAAAAAGAGCGTTGATTAATAATTACTCGCAATAATTATTAATCAGCTTACAAGTACCGAACTACTTGCTCGCCTTTTAACGCTCTTAATTCAAATATTCTGTTAAGGTTAGCAATTCGTAGTTGCTAACAATTCAATTAACATTATAGTTGATATTAGGAGTTTTTTCAATATATACATAATATTGAGGGTGGCAAGTTGTAAATTCTTGCTTACCCTCTTTTTTCTATCCAATAGGGGAGATAGAAATATGAACAATCAATTTATTAAACTATACACAGAATTCGAAGAAAAAGGGCTAAAACCAAACGAAATATCAGTACTGGCACATTTATATGACCGCATGAATTTAAGCGTAAACAACAGCAATTTTTACGATAGAAAGCATAATGGCTACTACGTTATATACACTAGAGAAGAGTTATCAGAACAAATTAACTTAAATGCTTCAACTATCACTAGAATCATTAAAAAGTTAGCTAACTTAGGCTGGATCATTGTTAAAAAAGGTTTCAACGCACCTAACCGTTTCTTTTTACCACATTTTGTTTTACCCAAATCATATAGAGTGCAAAATGCACCCACAGAAATTGCAAAATGCAATACTATACAGACTGACTTTAACCAAACTAATAACTATACAGATAACACAGTTAATACAACGACTGATGCTGAAACTGAACCTGTAGTTGACCATGCTAAACAGTGGGCTAAAGCTACCCAACAAAAAGTTGGCTTAACTTTCACTGCCTTACAAGCTATTCAAAAGTTCTGTAAGCATAACGTGGAAAAATGTAAGCAGGTAGTCCGTCTAATATTAAACGCTAGAAACAGTGTTGCCAAAGCTAACCGTTTAGTTAAACAGCCGGTGGCTCAATTTGAAAGCAATCAAAACATCATCAATGGACTAGCACAACAGCTAGAACATATCTTTTCCTATGCGGTTAAATTACCACAAAGTAACTATGCAGGGTATGTAACCAATGCTTTAAAGGCTTACTTTACAGCTGCTTTTGGATTGGAAACTAAACCAGTAGCGGTTAAACCAACTGTGAAAGCTACTAAGTTCAATGATGGTAAAAAACGAATCCATGAAGAATTGCCAGCATGGGCTAGGGACGACTATGAGTTCAAAGCGGATGAAAGTGTGGATATGGGCAAAAAGGCTAAGCTGGAAGCTATGCTTGCGAATATTTAAAAATATCAAACTATATTAAACTTTTATTTATGTTAAAATCCATATTGATGAAAATAAAATAATTCAGGAGTATTTTTATGATTCTACCGAAAGTAAAAAATGTTATTTCAAATTTAAAAAGTGGATATACACATCCTTTCATAGTTAAATGTGATAATTCAGATAATACATCTGAATTATTTGTACTTAAGGCAATTAACAAGGACATATGTGGGAAAGCCCTTTTTAATGAATTAGTATGCGGTAGGTTAGCTGAACAATTGGGTATGAGCATACCCCGTTTTCAAATTGTGAATTTAACAAACGATATAATTTTAAACACTCCTGAAATGCAACAGCTTGATTTTATTGCAGGTCCATGTTTTGCATCTCTTTATAGAAAAGGTAGAGGTATGTCTCAAACGTACGTTAAGATTTCTAAAAACAAAAATAGGCTGCCAGAAATTATACTTTTCGATCAAATTATATTAAATATTGATAGATGTAAAAGAACAGACAATATACTGTTCGATTCAAAAACAAAAAGTTTTTTTCTTATAGACCATACGGAAGCCTTTGATATTGCACAAATCTGGAACATAGAAGAACTAAAACATAGGATGAATAAAACACCTCCATATTTAACAAGTGAACTAAAGGGCGAATGTTACGATAACATAAGTTGCTTAGTAAAAGGTATGAATGATTTCAGAAGGTTTAAAGAAGCTGCCAAAAAAATAAATTATAATGATTTAATTAAAAATATACCTGATGAATGGGGAGTATCAAAAGAAGAACAAGAATTTATCCTAATATTTTTAAAAAGTAGATTCAATCAAATCGATGATATAATAAAGGAATTGAGAGAGAACATATTTAATAACTGGAAGGGGGCGTCATAATGAAAATAAACTATATGATTTTAAGATATATTCCAAGCTTTATTAGAAAAGAAAATGTTATTGTTGGAATTGTTATTCATGTTCCTGAAAATGGAACTAGTAATTTCTTTCAAACTGAAGCATATAAAAGAGTGCACTTCTTTGATGATGAGCTAGATAAAGAAATGTTTTCGGCGGATATGGATTCATTTCATGAAGCATTTGATTTCCCTTATTACAAAAACAAGTTAGATCAAATTGGTCATTTTAATTTTGATGATATATCTGATGATAATTTTTTAAAAAACAGAAATAACAATTATGCAAACGAATATAGATTTGATAATCCAAATTTTATAGACGCTGAGAAAAATGAATTAGATGAAGAGATAGAGAGATTAAAAGACATATATCTTCATTATGACAAGCCTAAAGATCAAAGAACTGATAATAAAAAATTAAAGAGAACTATATCAAAAATATTAAAAAACAAATTTTCTAAACAAGATTTAAATAATAATATAGGTAAGTATAAAGACCCCATTGGTAAAATGAATATATTTGATTATGAAATAAAAAATACTTTTTATAGAGTGTTAACCTTTGACTATAAAAATACTAACTACTTGCTCAATGAAATCGAAGTATCTTTATTCAAAATTGGTAACATAATGAATTCTTCCGATAAAGATCCAGTTAATGTTATATTTGTCGTAAATAATGACTATGAAAAGAATAAAGAAATTTATGATTCTTTTTGTAACTACATTCAAAGTCATTTTTCTGATGGAAATATAAACATTCAAGTGATGAAAGTTATTGATTTTGTACAGGGAAACAAAAAAATTATTGTGTAGTATAATTAGTGTAAAATATCTATTTAAATTATTTTAAAATTACGAGGAGTACTTTTATGATTGATTTTGAAGATCCATATAAAAATGATTCAGGAGATTTGCACAAATCTTTAAGAGAAGCAATTAGAGAAAAAATTAGAAATGAGCAGGCATGTTTAGATATTACTTTAGAAGATAGAGAAAAATTTAGGAAAGGTGAAATTAATAGCTTTGAAGGTGAAGGATTTTTTAATTCTAATATACAAAGATATAAAAATAGAATTAATGAATTAGCTGAACAGCTAAAGAGTCCTAATCCAGATGCTAATATATTAGATTAAAAATAATTTTCTTAATAAATATATAAAATATCGACTAATAAAATCTTAGAAACAACATATAATTTAAGGAACAAAAAAGGCTATCAGCTCATTTTGAGTTGGTAGCCTTTTTGTTTTTATAAAAACAAAATCACCATTGCATAATATAAAAATAAGTATATAGTATTTCTTAAGATATTCTTAACATTTTGAGGAGAGATATTATGTGGCTGATAATTGTTTTGGATTTTTTAATTTTCATATTTGCAATCTTTGGATGCATTAAAGTATTTGAAAAAAATTAATAATTATTATAGAAAAATATTCATACAAAAAAAGCTACCAACTCGATATGAGCTGATAGCTTTTTATATGTGATAACTATTTAACTATGTTTTCCAAGCTAGTATTATACACTATTCTAGCTTGCTGATGAACTTAGTATTACCACTTAGGTAACCTACTTTAGTTTTAACACGTGTTGCTTTGCCAACCTTTATAACTGTTCCTTCTATCTCGGTGTTACGACCTAATCTAGTTTTAACTTTTTTGGTTAGCTTTTCGTCATCGTATACATTCATTACGTTAGGTTTAGTTTTGAATAGCTTACCAGATTGCACATAAGTAGGTTGTTTAACATCTTTTTTATCGTTAGATTTTTTATTGTTAGATACTTTCTCTACAGTAGAAAATTTACCTTTAAAGTCGTATGAGCAATCTACACCATAGAAGTTATCAGTAAATTGCCACATGTTCACGCCGTTTAGTCCCGGTTGTTTTACTCCATATGCTGCTACCCAGATGTCAGCATTATATGCTAGTTTACTGCGGTTAATACGTCCAGAATTGAACCATGAGCTACTTCCATATACCCAAAGGTTTTTATATCCAGCGTCATGTAAAACCTCTAAGAATTGATTTACTCCACTAGTTGTGTAGTAAGGCAAAGAAGGAGCTTCAACGTCAATTACTAAATTAGTAGTCTTGTCTAAGCCACAAGCCCTAACTTGTTTTAAAAAGAAGTTGGCTTCAGCGACTGGATTACCTTGATAAAAATGATAAACGGAAACAATTCCAAATGCTTTCCATGAATTGTAAACTTGGTATTTACATACTGGGCTGATGTAGTTAGTACCTTCAGTTAATTTAACAATCGCCCCACGGACACCTTTTTTCTTAAATCCATTGAAATAATCTAATGAACTACCTTGATATGAAGATACATCAATTACTAATTTTGCCATAATCTCATCTCCTATAAGTTTGGATTAAAAGGTTCTTTTTGTTGACCTACATTATCACCTACATATTCTGGTTGCTCTGTAGTTGCTTGATCAGTTTTAACTTCTTGTACTTGTTCAGCTGGTTTACCAGTACCGTTGTCTACTCTAGGCAAAGGTAAACCTTGTTTATAACGCAATTCATTAACTGCTGACTCAACCATACCACTTAACAGCCTTACTGAGACATTCATATTATGCTGGTCAGCGAATTGTTGCCCTTCTCTGATAGCTTGCTCTTTCTTTTCGTTTGATGGCACGGGGTCGTTATCCACATTAGCCACGAAACACTTTATAACGTTTTGTAAAACGCCAATGGAGTTACTAGCAGTTTGATAAACTTGATGTTCATTACCAGTAGTGTGACTGGCTTTGGAATCTAGTTGTTTCTTTAATAAATTTAGTAAGCAGTATCCAAACACTAGAAATCCTGTTACTCCAATAATATTGATTGTGTCTGTAATTAATTTTAACATTTAATTATCTCCTTTATTTTTTATCTTCACTTGCGAAAATATTATCTAAAATCTTTTGTAAGTTGCCTGTAAAAGCTCCCATAGCGTGCAAATTTTCCACTATGGAAATGGCTTCATAAAGTAATAATGCAACTGTAAATCCGTCTGATATATCAAAACCGATATGTGCGTGCATATAGTTGTTTACTAGGTCATCAGCCATATTAGCGATTGGAATACACATAATGGCTAGTAGCTTAATTAGAAGCCCATATAGGTATGACCTACTTTTTAATCTGCTATTGTGTGCTGACCTAACAGTTCCAATAATCGTATCGAAAACAATTAAAACTAAGTACCAATGTATCAAATGCACACCGTTATTATCGAATAGCCAAATGGCTATTTTATTTAGTTCTTGCAGCATGTAGTAACACCTTCATTACTCCTTTCTGAGTGCAAAATAAAAACTACTGTTGTGGTTGCTCTCCACTGTCAGTAGTTTGTTTGGGGCTATTTTGATTTGTTTGTTGAGCTTTCTGTTCGGCTAAAGCCTTTCTCAACTCTTTAACTCTTGTATAACATTGGTCAGTTATATAACCTACCGCTTTAAAGTTTTCAATGTCTTCATCTGTGTAATATTGATATCCACTAATTACCATGTTGTCGAACATAATTAATTACTTCCTTTCATTTTAGCTAATTGTGATAGTAGCATTGCTTGTTGTTGCTTTAGTTGCGTGTTTTCCAATTGTGATTTA
>NZ_BPLL01000018.1 GCF_019656235.1 Apilactobacillus xinyiensis
GAATATCGAAATCATTCCATGAAATTAAATATTTAATTTAGTAATAATTGTCTAACTTTTTTAAGGCACTTCAATTAGGTTTAATCTTTTTTTATTTTTATATGTGTTGTAAATAGTTAATAACTCTATTAGTATGGTAAATATAAATTATCAAGGAGGATATATAATGAGTAGATTTGATCTTAAGAAAAAAGCTGATCGAATTTTAATGACCAACTTTAAGTATTTCTTTTTAATGTTTTTACCAATATACATTTTATCAATTGTATCCGCTATAACTCAAAATCATATAATAAAAGATTTTGATGGAGTTAATATAAGCATCAATTGGGGAATGTTTGGTTCTACAGGAATATTTTCAATAGTATCTGGTTTGATTATGACTGGTATTACATTTGTATGTATTGACCACATTCGTAATAAAGCTGAATTTGACAAACCATTTTCACACTCTGCTACTATAATTAACAATAGTAAATATTTCTGGGGAACAGTTTTTATAGGAATATTATCTTATATTTTAACTTATCTATGGACACTTCTTTTAATTATACCTGGAATCATCAAGTCCTTGGCATACTCTCAAGCCATGTATATTTATCGTGATGCAGTAGATAAGGGTGAACATATTTCATACATGGATGCTATAACTAAAAGTCGTCAACTTATGAATGGCCATAAATGGGAATTCTTCGTATTACAATTAAGTTTTATTGGTTGGTTCTTACTAGTCGGTATTACATTAGGTTTAGCTGCTTTATACGTAACTCCTTACTATCAATTAACAAAAGCTAACTTTTATGACAGTTTATTAAAGTTAGAAGAAAATAAATAATTTAAAAGGGTTATGAACAATTAGTTCATAACCTTTTTTATCTAAACAAATAAATCATAGCAAAACCTACAAAAGCGATTATAGTTCCCCAAAATATTTGAGCAATCATACTACGATCACCTAACATATATCTAATTAAGGGTATTTTTTTACCAACACCGACTATACATACTCCTAGAATTGCTAGAACAAATCCAATAACAGCTAGTGAACCACTTTGATGCCACATTTGTGAAAATTCGTTTAATATTTCATTCAATTTATAAATCACCTCATAGCTTAATGATACTAAAAAAACACCCAATAAATTTAATATTGAGTGTTTTTTATAGAATTTTTATCTAATTACCATTACTGAGATAGGTGCATATTTAGCCATATATGCTGCTTGACTACCAAAGTGTTTAGCAATTCCCTTCTTGGATTCTGAACCGATTATTAATAAGTCAGGATTAACATGAGGAATAACATCTTTAACAATTGTTTCTCCGGCTACTCCTTCAGAAACAATTACATTAACGTCTTTAACCCCAGCTGCTTGAGCTTGTTTTTGATAATCCAAAACGTGTTGTTCTAATTCAGAACGTTCACCATGAATGTAATCTTTAGTTAAAGCTTGGTAGATATTCATGTCTTCGTCTTCTAAAACAGAAACGATAGTTAATGATGCGTTATCTTTTTTAGCACGTTCAATGGCGTACTTAAAAGCTAAAATAGCATCATCTGAATCATCAACTGCTACTAAAATTTTCTTGAAGTCATCATTCATATTAAAGCCTTCTATCTTTTGTAATTTTGATACTAGTTTTCGTTAGCGTGTTCTTCAGCGTAGCGTTTGTTGCCACGATGTAATTCTACTAAAGTCCATACAAGCAATGCTAAAATCAACACGTCAATTATATAAGCAATTATAGTACCAGCATGTTGTTGACTAGCAGTTGGGTTATCTCCAAAGAATTTGGTAATTGAGTCTGGCATGTTTAATAAGTTCAAGAATGTTAGCACAATAACTGATAACCAACCACAAAGCTTAACCCACATTTTATTTTTAAATCTTTCACCCATTTCAACGCTACTATTAGTCATCATTAACAATGGTAACATTGAGAATGGTAGGGCAAAGGCTAAGAATACTTGTGAGTTTTCAATTAAATCGTTAATTGCAGCGTGTTGAGCTAATTCTGATTCTTTAGCAGTCATAGCCACACAAATAAGAACTGGAATAACTGAAATTAAACGAGTAATTAAACGACGCATCCATAGGGGCATCTTCATGTGAACGAAACCTTCCATAATTACTTGACCAGTTAAAGTACCAGTAATAGTTGAGTTTTGACCAGAAGCCAATAAAGCAACCGCGAATAGTGTTGAAAGAACACCAGATTTAGCTACCCCGATTAAAATTGGGTTTGATAACATCTTTGTGTTGTTTAAAGCATCAAATAATCCGAAGAATGATGTATCTTGGACTGCACCAGATTTAAATACAGCCACACCCATAATTAATAGTAATGAGTTTACAAAGAAAGCAAATGTTAATTGGATGTTTGAATCCCAAGTGGTAAATCTAATAGTTCTAGCAATATCTTCTTCATCATCATGATCAATTGATCTAGTTTGAGAAACTGCTGAATGTAGATATAAGTTATGTGGCATAACAGTAGCACCAATGATACCTAGGGCACCACTTAATGGAGTCATACCTGCAACTTCTTCAGAACCTGAGAAAGTACGTGGAAGTGGCATTAATCCTGCAAATGCGCCACCCCAATCAGGCTTAGATAATACAACTTGGTATACGAATACCAAAAGAATAACCAAAATTAAACATACAACGATTGCTTCAATTTTTCTGAAACCAATCTTAGTTAATAATAGCAATACCAAAACATCTAGAACTGTAACAAAAACTGCCACAACTAGAGGTATATCGAATAATAAATAAAGTGCAATCGCCGCACCAATAACTTCGGCGATATCAGTAGCCATAATAGCTAACTCAGTCATAATCCATAGTACGACTCCCAAAGTCTTACTGGTTCTGGCACGAATGGCTTGTGCTAAATCCATCTGACTCACGATTCCAAGTTTAGCCGCCATGTATTGAAGTAACATCGCAATCAAACTTGAAATTAAGATGACAGACATCAATAGATAACCAAAGTTTTGACCACCAGTAATTGAAGTAGCCCAGTTACCTGGATCCATGTAACCAACGGCAACTAATGCTCCAGGACCTGAATATGCAAATAATGTTTTCCAGAATCCCCAGTTCTTAGGAACATCAATTGTTCCGTTAATTTCTTCAAGGGAAGGTCCATTAGCATAATGGATTAAGCCTTGCTTTTTGTGTTGAGAACTTACTTTTTCACTCATAATTAGTAGTTCCACCTTTCTATAAATTAAGCAACAACACACATTGTACAATATTCTTAAAAAAGTTTAAAGTTTTTTTTAGGCGTTACTAAACTTTTTTTATCCATCTCTGAAATATAAACACTATCAAAGCTATATAAAACAACTTTTCACACAGAAAAAATATAATTTATATAAAATAAAATATCGACAATTTAAGCGGTAATATTTTTTACCATGTTGGTGTAAATACCGAAAATAGTTAATTATACAGCTAAAATCAGTAAAACACGAACATTTTTACAATTTGACAAATTAATGTTTATGTTTGATAATAGTCGATAATTTTATACTTAAGAATGGGAGCTATTATAATGCAAAACGTAGATTTATGTATTACTAACGGTAATGTTTTAAACGTTTTTACACGCACTTTTGAAAAAAATACTTTATGGATAAAAAACGATAAAATTGTGGCTACGGGTGATCAATTTGAAGAATTTCACGCTAAAAATATTATTAATGCAAGTGATAAATACATAGTTCCCGGATTTATAGATTCACATGTGCATATAGAAAGTTCTTTAGTTGCTCCATCTGAATTGGCTAAAGTTATTTTACCAATGGGCACTACTTCTATTTTTACAGATCCACATGAAATTGCTAATGTCTCCGGAGTTGATGGTATTAAATATATGATAAAAGATGCTCGCCAAACTCCATTAGACATATTCGTAATGTTACCATCTTCAGTTCCTTGTACTCCATTTGAAGACAATGGCGCAACCCTAAAGGCTGAAGATTTGCATCCATTATATAAGTTCCCAGAAGTTAAAGGGTTGGCAGAAGTTATGGATTATCCAGCGGTTGCAGCACATGATAAAGATATTATGGATAAAATTAATGATGCTTTAGCACATAATTTGCAAGTAGATGGACACGGAGCTGGTATGAACAGACAGCAACTAGATGTTTATCGTCAAGCTGGGATCAGCACTGATCATGAATGTACTGATTTAGGTGGGATTCATGAACGTTTAGCTGAAGGTTTTAAAGTATTTTTACGTGAAGGAACAGTTGAGCGAGATTTACAGAATACTATCCAAATCGTTAACGAAGGCAATGCCCAACGCTTCTCATTTTGTACAGACGATAAATTCATTAATACCATCATTGATGAAGGTGGAATTAATTTTGCCATAAAATTAGCAATTCAATACGGTGTAAAACCTGAAACTGCGTACACTATGGCCAGCTACAATTCTGCTGTTGCACATAAAATTGAAAATTTAGGAGCTTTATCAACTGGCTATCAAGCTGATCTAGTTTTTATTAATGACCCTAAAGCTGTTGACGTAACTAAGGTTATGAAAAATGGTCATTTTATTAAAGAAAATGATTTCAAGACTAAAACTTTAGATTTTAAAGCCAACACCATGAAACATCATTTTAAAAAAGATGACTTAAAACTTACATTAAACAACAACGAATGTAACGTTATTGGAATTTGTCCTAATCATATCGAAACCAAACATCTTATCAAAAAAGTAAATGTAAATAACGGAGAATTTGAAGCTGATTTAAACAATGACATTTTAAAAATGGTTGATATAGAAAGACATCATAACTTAGGTACTTTTGGATTAGCGTTGGTAAATGGTTTTAAATTAAATGAAGGTGCGGTTGCTACTACGGTCGCACATGACTCTCATAACTTATTGGCTTTTGGGACTAATGATGATGCTATTTATCGAGCAATCGAAGAAGTAACTAAAGTTGGCGGTGGTATTTCGGTTGTCGATAATGAAAAAACACTTGCAACCATGCCATTAAAAATTGCAGGCTTAATGTCTGATAAATCATGGCAAAAAGCTAGTGAAGATTTAGACGCAATTACCAAAGCATATGAAAAAATTAGTCAAGACATCGATTTTAACCCTTTCATTACATTATCTTTCTTAAGTTTACCTGTAATTCCTACTATTAAATTAACTAATCGTGGTTTATATGATTTTGATCAACAAAAATTTATAGATATTGAAAGATAAAAAAGACACATTATCTTAATTGATAATGTGTCTTTTTAGTTTTATAAATTATAAGTTTGGACAAACAAAATTCCAGCTAGTATCAAAGCCAAAATTCCAATTATAATTTTTAGTAATTTTATTGGTAATAATCGAACAATCTTAGGACCAATATATCCACCACATAGAAAGCCTAATGCTAATGGTAATACTAAAATCCATACAATATGTGATTTAAAAGCATATATAACAGTCGCTGCAAAATTAGCTGCTAACATTGCTACATTTCTAATTGCATTATAAACAGGAAATGGTTCTGAGCTAGTTCTGGATAGAACTGCTAGCATAATCACACCAGCAGCAGCTCCAAAATAACCACCATATATACCAATTAAAACTAAACTCAATCCACCCAATAATAACTTAAACTTATTTCTAGCAAAGTTATGAAAGTGTTTGGGATCAAAGCCAGTCGATGAATTAGGGTAAGCATGCGATTTTTCTGGCCATAATATCATAATCCCAGCTATCGCAATGAAAAATGGTACTACTCTTTCAAAAACGGTTGAAGGCACCGAAAGGAGTAAATAACTACCTATAATTCCACCTACGAAAACTAGCAATAAAATTTTAAACATTTCCTTCCAATGTCCATGTAACTCTCTGGAAGAAGAAACGCCAGAACCAATTCCGTTTAAAATAAGCGCTGCCGTATTAGTAACGTTAGCATATACCGGACTAACACCAGCCATTAAAAGTGCTGGATAAGAAACTAAAGACGCTAATCCAGTCACCGTACTCATAATACCAGCTAGTATGCCGACTGGAAAAAAGATTAGTATTTGCCATAAGCTAAAAGATTGAATAAATAAAACTTCTCTCTATAAGTTGATATGTTGATACATATCATTGTACAACAATTAAACGTTTTTTTTAATTATTTGCCAAAGTTTAGTTGAGATAACTGTTTATCTAACTTCATATCTTTAGTAACTGCTTTACCATTGTGGTAGTAAGTAACTGAAACGGTACTACCCACTTTTTGTTTATACAAAATGTCTCTAATATCATTTTGACTTTCAATGTTCTTACCAGCTAACTTAGTTATAACATCATATTTGCTAATTCCGGCATTAGCAGCTGGAGATCCACTAGTAGTTTTCATTACTACTACCCCATTCTTAACTGATTCTGGCAATTTAAGAATAGACTTTTGTTGTTGAGCTGAAATATTAGTTAAGTCTACATATTGAATACCTAGAGCTGGACGTATAACTTTTCCATTTTTAACTAATTGATTAATAATATTTACAACTTCATTACTTGGAATTGCAAATCCAATTCCTTCAACACTAGTACCTTCACCATCAGAAGATAATTTCATTGAATTAATTCCAATAACTTGACCAGCTAAGTTGATTAGTGGACCACCAGAGTTACCTGGGTTAATAGCTGTGTCAGTTTGAATAACCGTAGCTGTATTACCTGTAGATTGACCATTAGAACTAGTTTGTTGCACTTCACGTTTTTTAGCAGATATAATTCCTTGCGTTAATGAAGAAGCATATGATGAACCCAATGGAGATCCAATTGCTAATGAAGTTTCACCAACTTTGATGTTATCTGAATTACCAAAGGTAGCCACTTGTTTAACTACACTACTATTTATTTTTAGAACTGCTAAGTCAGTTACCTCATCACGACCAACGATTTTAGCTTCAACTTTTTTGCCATCACTTAAAATAACTTCTAAAGCAGAAGAACCAGCCACTACGTGATTATTAGTAACAATATAAGCTGAGTCACCGCTCTTCTTATAAATAACCCCTGAACCTTCACTGCTTGCTTCTAATTCTGACTTACTCTTACTAGAATTAGAAGAATTTCCTGATGAAAAACCAAACATTTGTGATAATTGATTATCTGATTGAGAAGCTGCTTGTAAATTAACAACTGATACTACTGAGTTTTTAACTGCTTGATATGCTTTTTCAGTTTGATTTTGTACATTTACATTAATATTAGATTGTGTAGCGGTACCACCACTATTTGAACTAGTAGGAACAGCTGTATCAATTCCAGAATTCTGAAAGGCGTTAATCCCACCATAAGCAATTCCACCACCTAAAAGTCCTGCTACTAAAGCTGCTACAGAAGCTTTCCAAATATAAGAATTTTCTTTTTTCATAAGTGATACCCCCATTGATAGTTTTCTTTAATAATAAAACTGTTCCTTAAAAATAACCTTAAAAAAAGATTTATTTTTTATAAAGTAATTAATTTAGATGGACAATTAACATCTGTATCTAACAAGTTAAAATCATTACCAACTGCAAAATTATGGCGTTTTAATATTTCTGCAACCGTCGAATGAGCTAGCAACTTTGTATTATTATGATGACTACGATGACCTACAAATATATTTTTTGTATTATTTCCAATACACTCAATTAATGCATCTGCTCCATCTTCATTCGATAAATGACCTGAGTCGCCCAAAATACGTTGTTTCAATGACCATGCATATGGACCATTTCTCAACATTTCTACATCATGGTTACATTCAAAAACATATGCATTAGCATTTTGAATTGTTTTAACAATTCTTTCTGAAATATATCCTATATCGGTTAAAACTACAAAACTTTTATTATGATGATGAAAATTATAGAACTGGGCTTGTGCGGCGTCATGCGAAACCGTAAAGCTTTCAATATCTAAATCGTCAAAGGACAACACTACATTAGGTGGAAAAATATTTTTTTGAAAACTACTAATCTTGCCAACTTTACTATCCATAGCTATCCAAGTTTTTTCATTTGCATAAACACTAATTTGGGGATATCTCCTAGCTAACACCCCTACGCTTTTACAATGATCATTATGTTCATGTGTAACTAATAATGTATCCACATCTTCAATATTTTTATTAATCGAAGATAGTAATTTTTTTATTTTAACGCCGCTTAAACCAGAGTCTAAAAGAATTTTGTGTTTAGCCGTTTCAATGTATGAAACATTTCCACCACTACCACTTGATAAAACACTAATTTTCATATCATCTTTACTATCAATCATAAAATACTCCAAACTAATTGGTTGCAAAACTATTAATTGCATCCTTAGTGTTACTAGAATTTAACATAGAACCTGTAAATGCATTAATACGTTTAATTTGAACATTTGAACTATCACCGGTGGTAAATGCAATAACCCATGTTGGAATGTACACTTGATTATCTTGCAACAACTTAGTGTAATACATTTGTTCCCATTCAATTTTAGAATTGTTAGGGATTTCATTGTATTGATATAAGTTATATAAAGCCTTGCTAGCAGAAATTATCGGTGCTTTTTCACGTAAAACTTTAATATTAGATAAATAACTTTGTGTATATCCCAACACTAATCCATCACTACTGATGTTAAATCTAATTTGACCATAAATATTGGAATAAAAAGTTCCATTATCATTTTTTTGTAAATAAACTATGGTATTAGAATTTGATAAATCTTTAGCATATTCGTACTGGTTACCATGAGCAATATAGAAACGATTTTTCATTATCTTATTAATACTATCTTTGCCCCACTTGAGCTTGATAGTACTTCGTAAAACTCCATTACTAAATCTGGCAGATTGATTCTGTAAATTTTTAGCATCGTTTTTCAAAGAATTATCAGGAGTAGCCGCTAAATAATAACCATCTAAAGGTTTATCAGAAGGGGTAAACGCCACAGAAATCTGATCATTTTGCATTTGCTTTAAGACTTCATTGCTATTACTTTGCTGTGAAACACTTTCTGTTTGTAAATTTCTGTTCTCATTGAACATGTTGAAAAGAAATATATCTATCATTATAAATACAATTAAGAATATCAACTGTATTCTTTTAAAGTCCAATTAATACCCCTCCCCTCTAATATTGATTTTGCGTAGCCTTATTATAGTTAATCCATTTACCATTGTATTGAACGAACCACGTTGGTTTTAAATTAATCAGCATGTTTGAAGAACCAACTTTTATAGATTGATATCCTAATTCTACAGTTCCAATTTTTTTAGTGTCATAACCTAAATTAACTAAATTATTCACAACTTGCTTAGTACTTATCATCTTTAAATCTTTTTTACCCGAAGGTACTGGTGTTTGTAAAACATCTAAAGAAAAAGTATATCTTACCGAGACGTTATCAATAATTCGCATTTGTACTGCACCATTTGAGTTATTATCAAAAATAGGAAATCCTTCAACGTAATTTCTATAGGTAATATCCGTATTTTTATCATTATAATTAAAGTACCTAATACTATTTAAATTATTACCTAAGCCTAAATTAGAAATATTTTTATATGATTGAACTAAGAATTGAGATAAATCAGAAGATGCTGGATTAGCCATACTGTCAAGATAAACGGCCTCATGATTTTTTTCATTAAACGCAATTCTTCTATCTTGATCATTATAAATGGTTGTATTGTGGTGTCTCTTAGGTGGTGTATTAGAGCCGGGCAATAATCTATTCACAAAGAAGTTTTGCGAACTAGTATTATACAAATAACTATACTGAGGCATGTAAAAGCTCTTAGTAAAAGCTATCATTGGTTTATTATCTTTAAAGTAAGTATTAACTGGTATTTGACGAACGTCTTTTGAAATAATATCTTTAATTTTATTTAAATTATCATTCTTCAAACTAATTTTATAAACTGTCTTTGAATTGTCATGCAGTAAATAAATACTTGTATTGTCATCTAAAGGAATTAATATTCGATTAAAATCAACGTTTGGTAGTTTTTTTAAATTATTATTCAATACGCGACTTAATATATTAGTGGTTACTGTATCTGGATAATTAAGCATCAACGAGTTTTTACGACTCATAAAATGTTTATAATTGTTCAAACTAACATTTTCCAATTTGCTAAATTTAAAATCAGAAAAGCTAAGCATCTGCGTTCTAATTTCAGAAATTAGATTAACTGATTGATTAGTTAAAATATATTGAGCACCGGTATAATCATTCTTCACAACCTGAGTAGGTGAATAAACTGATGGTAACGTTTTTTTATAAGTCTCATTACTATCGTTGATACTGGACTTATTAACGTTTTGATAACTGGAAGGATTAATCCATATAATCATAGAAAGAAAAATACTAATTAAAACCGCTACAGTTAACAATAACGGTAAAATCATTTTTTTAATTTTCATCCCATAAATCCTCCTCCATCGGTTCGTATGGTAAGGCTATATAGAAAGTAGAACCTTTACCTTCGGTACTTTCAACCCATAGTTTACCGCCTAAAGCCTGAATAACTTCCTTAGAAATAGCTAAACCTAAACCTGTACCACCTTGTGCTCTAGAACGTGCTTTATCAACTCGATAGAATCGATCAAAAATCTTAGATAGTGAATTACGTGGAATTCCTAACCCTTGATCTTTAACACTTAAAACAACATTATTGCGAGTTTCATAAAGTGAACACGTGATTGTTCCTCCATCAGGAGAATACTTAATCGCATTATTCATTAAATTATCAATTACTTGTGTAAAACGATCAGTGTCAATTTCCACCCATAAATCTTTTCGCGTAAATTTACGATCAATTTTGTACATCTTGTCCGGTTTATCATCACTTTTAATAATCATGTCAAAACGGTCTAATAAATAGTTAAATAGTTCATTAATATTAACCATTTCAGTTTCCATTTTCTGAGTGCCGGAATCCATTCTGGATAATGTAAGTAAGTCATTAATCATTCTAATCATTCGATCAGTTTCATCCTGCGTTACTTTTAAAAACTTAGGTGCTAATTTATTATCTTGCCAAGCACCATCTTGTAACGCTTCAATGTAAGAATGAACACTGGTTAAAGGTGTTCTTAACTCATGTGAAACGTTTGAAACGAATTGCTTACGGTCATTATCTATTTTTTGTTGTTCAGTAACATCATGTAAAACACAAACTAATCCTGAAATAAATCCTGAATCTCTTTGAATGAGTGAAAAGTGTGCATGTAGAATTAAGTCATGACTAGCATCTGAACGATCTATAATTAGTTCATCTGGGTCTTCAATTAGTTCTCTTAGTGTATATCTATCACGAATATCTAAAACATCCAAAATAGGTTTACCAATAAAGCCATCTTTAGGTGCTTCTAAAAAACTAACTGCTTCATCATTAATAATAATGACATTTCCACGACGATCAGTAGCTAGAACCCCATCAGTCATATTAGTTAAAACTGAATCTAGTCTGCGGCGTTCCGCTTCAGTCGTTTCTTGGGATTCTTCAACCTTAACTGAAAGCGTATTAACGGCACTGGCCAACTCACCTAATTCATCGTCACCATAGACATGGACTTGCCCAGAATAATCTCCCTTCGATATTCGAAGCGTTTGCTTTTTCATTTCATCAATTGGTTGGGTAATGGCTCGAGAAATAACAATCGCAATAAATAAACCTAACAAAATAGCTACAACCGCAGCAATAAAGTAGACACTTGTAATGTTATTTATCTCTGAATAAACACTTTTTAAGTTAGAGTGAATATAAATAACACCTAAAACGCCGCCACCATTAGGTTTATTTAAAGGTGCTATATAGGTAAAGTACCTGCTATTATCCGATGGATTATTCTTAATTCCAGAATAAGCCTGCTTATTTGGACTGGGATCAGTTAGAAAACGTTTGATATCTAAATTTTGATTTCTTCTACCAACAATCGATTGATTTTCTAAGCTATTAGTTCCACGAATGGTGTTACTAGCATCAACAACTTGAATTTCAGTATTATTATTGCTATTTTCCATATCTAAAAGCAAAGATTTAATAGCAATGTTAGCATTGTTAATGTCTTTACTAGCATCAGCAGGATTTTTTGATTTTTTAGATAGATTATTAATAAGCGAAGTTTTTACATAATTAGGAATTTGTTTCACTTGATTTTCGAAATTATTAATATTTGTTTGTTCCAATCGACTTACAAAAATAGCTCCTACAATTTCTAGAGTAACTAATAAAATTAAGGCTAGAACAAGTGCTATTTTAAAATGAATCGATTTAAATAACTTAATTCTACTTTTCAATGTGAAAATACTCCTTACAACGCAATATGATCATTGCTTATTCTTTTTCTGAATTTCTTAAATAATACCCTACCCCACGTCTAGTAACTAACCAAATTGGATGACTAGGGTTATCTTCAATTTTTTCTCTTAAACGTCTTACGGTAACATCAACCGTTCTAACATCACCAAAATAGTCATAACCCCAAACTGTTTGCAATAAATGTTCACGGGTCATAACTTGGCCGATATGCTGAGCCAAATAATGCAACAATTCAAATTCACGATGTGTTAATTCAATATTGTCGCCACGTTTAGTAACGGTATATGCCTCTGGATGAATAACTAAATCACCAATTTCAATATCTTTATTAGTGTCATCTTCATTTTGAGCATTATTGTTAGCAACTTGTCTTCTCAAGTTTGCTTTAACTCGAGCGATTAACTCACGATTAGAAAATGGCTTAGTAACATAATCATCAGCACCTAGTTCTAAACCAAGTACCTTATCTAACTCTGAATCTTTAGCGGTAACCATAATAATTGGCATATCATGATTTTTTCTAACTTCACGAGCTACTTCTAGACCGTCCACTTTTGGCAACATTAAGTCTAAAATAATTAAATCTGGATTTTCATCGTTAGTTTTTTTAATTGCTTCTTCACCATCATAGGCAACAGAAACTTCGTATCCTTCTTTTTCTAAGTTAAATTTTTCAATATCGGTTATCGGCTTTTCATCGTCAACTACAAGAATTTTAGTCATATTTTTTATACTCCTTATTTGGGAATAAATATAGTTTTAAATTTTATTTTTAATTTACATACAATATAATTATATCACGTTGTATGTATGCAACCATATATTAACGAATTACACATAGATTTATCAATGATAAGACTTTTTTTAGAAATTTTCTTGCAAAAATTTTGTGTACATGTTAATATAATTAAGTCGAAAAGATATGGGCAGTTAGCTCAGTTGGTAGAGCAACGGACTCTTAATCCGTGGGTCCAGGGTTCGAGCCCCTGACTGCCCATAAATAAGAAAAAGCTTAATGTGATTGGTTTGTTTAATCCTTTTGCATTAAGCTTTTTCTTTGTATTGATACAAATATAAAATAATATGTAAACATACAATAACAGTAAGAAAATAAAGCAAATATCATCTGGGGAATAACATATAAAAAGACTATCTAATAAATATTAGGTAGTCTTTTTATATGTTATTTTTTAGAAGACATTCTTCTTCTTATAAGTGATTTTAAATTATGTGATATATTATCAAAAATATTTTCATCAATATTATAAGTTTTTAAAATGAATTTATTGAAGTTAACCCATTGTTCATCATTAAGTTGTTTAAAAACATTTTGAACATTTTTAACTTTCAATTCATCCCATAAAGCTTTTATTTGTAACTTATCTTTAAAGCTTATTAGTTCAATATCTGGTATAAAAATCTGCTTTATACCATCCTTAGTTAGATCAGTAACTCCTTCTCCACGTCCAAATCCAGAAGATGCTAGCATATATTGCGAAAATACACTATTTAATATTGCATGCAAAACAGATTTATCTAGGCTACTATTAAATTGATCTTTAACCTTAAATGCAGTTACTCTTTGATTAACGGCCATTCTAGGAGTCATCATTCCCCAAAAATATTTATCTTGAGGATTTATAGAGGTTATAAAATCTGCATATTGTGGAGATTGATCAGCATTAAACCATTTATCCTTTTTTCTATTTTTACGAGATATAGCGGTTGTACTACTTGATATGCTTTCTAAATACTTCAAAGTCTTATTCTTATTATTAGATTTTAAATATTCAATGTTATCTTTTGTATAAAAGAAATAACGTTTTGTAGAATTAATGCAATATTTTGAAACATCTTTTATCGTCTTTAAATATGGAAAACAATAAGTAGAATCTACTTTAGGTTTGTCCATAATAAATATTGAATCTCCACCTGTTCTTGTGCCTCTACCACCATCTAAAAATTTTCCTATTGGTGATAAACATCCATCAAACATTTCAATAAAAGAGTTATCATCAAATAGGGATTCAATGGACATCCCCTTATTTATCATTTTAATAATATCAGTTTGTTTCATTGTATTATCAGAATATAATTCTGTATTTTTATTCAAGCTTATAGATAAAACAACATCATTAAAAGTACTGTTATCTTCCAAATCAGTATTAATCTTTATAAGTCTAGTACTTTTATTTAAGTTTTCAGTTTTATTTTTTAATATGATTATACTAGTTGAAACAGAAGCATTATCAAACCAACGTCCATAAGAAGGTATAATTATAGATTCAACATCATAATACTTAACCATATCTTTATAAAAAGATTTATAACCTTTTTTAACTTTAAACCATGAATTAGAAGTTATAACGCCTATTCTAGCATTCTCATTATTCTTATTTAATAGTTCGTTTAAATGGACTAATATAGCTTGATATAAATCTATCTTCTTATCTAGAATATTATACTTAGATATTATTTCATCAATATATTTACTGTCCTCTCTATTTCTTCTGTTACTATCAACAAAAGGTAAATTGGAAATAATATAATCAAATTTAGGGATCTCTAGATGTTCAGTATTTCCATTTTTAGGATTAACTATTTTTATTTTTTCTCCAGTATGCAAATTCAAAGCATTATGTTGATAAACTATATTTTTTAAATTGAGACTTTCAGGTGACGTCATATTTAAATTTGCAATTTGAAGTGGATAACTATATCTATCAGAAGCCCAAATATGATTATGAACATATTCCTCTGTTTTTTTATAATCCAACAATTTATTTTGAATCTCATGTGCAATAGTTCCAGATCCAACAGTCACATCTGCAAAGTTTCCAGAGACCTCTTTAATAGTGATACTAACTAAAAACTTAGCTAATAAAACAGGAGTTTTATAAAGTCCCATAAGTTCTCTAGAACTTACATCAATCAATCCTTCAAGCATTTTAGAAACAAGGTTAGTCCCAATGCTTTTAACAGATAAATCAGAATTTCCCAAATATATATTAAATTCATTTAAATTATTTACTACAATTTGAGGTAAATAGTTTTCAAATTCATCTTCTGAAACATGAAGTAGAGTGTAAAAATCAGATTTATTAACAACAGCATTAATATTAGAAGAAAACTCGTTTATATCATTATCTTTAGAAAATTTAATTAATAATTCATTTATATCATTTTGATTATATTTTAATATATGGCAAAAAATAATTCTATTTATCCATCTAATTATTATATTCCTAGAGAAAGCATTAGCAGTTTTATCAATGTTATCAACTTGTGAAACTTTTACTAATTCAGATTGTTCATTTTTACGCCAATAAATCATTGTTTTTCTCAAAATAGCATCATCACTATTTAAATAATGTTCAGCAGTTATTGGTGCTAACTTATCAGTAATTGTATTAATATAATTAGAAATATTAAATTCTATGGGTGCAACTTTAAATTTATTAGATATAAATGATTTATTTAGGTAAGAAAGTACTTCTCTTAATTGTGAGTTCCAAACGTCAAAGTTTTGTTGAACATTTTTTCTATCTGTTAATATATCTGAATATGAATCAAATAGCTTTGTCGGTGAAGTTGGCCAAGAATTATCTTTTTTAATATAAATTGCTGCATATTGAAAATTCCAAAGAACAAAAACTTGTGTTCCCATTCTATTGGCCTTATCCAATGCATTCCTATATAATTCATCATCATTAATAGATACATCAGGCATCTTAAATTCCCATCCTATTAAAGGTTCATTGTTGTTTTCGTCAGCAAAGATAACAGCATCTGGGAATAGTGTAGAATATCTATTATCAGAATTAATAGACTTTAAAGATAACTCTCCAACAGCATTCTTCATTTTCCAATTATTCTTATAAAATATATTATTCATTGATGTTATTAACTTGCTTCCTTCACTTCTTTCATTGGCTATAAATTTACTCATATACTAACGTTTTCTCCTAGTTAAATTTTTATCAACAATATTATCCAAATAATCACTTTTATAACTCTTAAGGATATCAAAGGTCTTATAAATCCTACTCTTTGTTACTTCTATGTAATCAATGGGATGATTTTTGAACAGTTTAACATCTTCATTTTTTTCAATTCCAACAAAATTTCTTCCTTCAATAAGTGCTGAAACTAAAAATGATCCAGACCCAGAAGTATTATCAAGTACTACGTCTCCCGGATTAGTAAATGTTTTTATCAGGTACCTTCCCAAGTTTACAGGTTTTTGAGTAGGATGAACAACTGGACCTTCTGATTCAGCAGTTTTGAAGTATATAACATCAGTAGGATATCTCTTACCACTACTTTTTACCAATATCGGAGAGAAATCACCATATGATCCTGTAACTTGATTTTTACGAATACCCTTAGAATAAGCCTTACCAGATCTCATCTGTGGGTTATAAGTTGGCTGTTTCCTATAAAAAACTAAAATATCTTCATGTTTTCTTAAAGGTTGTCTTTTAGCGTTTAAAAAATTGGTTGCTTTGGACTTTTCCCAAACATATTTATACTTATATTCCTTAGTATTAGACATCATTAACTGTGCAGTAAATAGTCCAGATGCGGTAAAAACCATTGCACCATTTGTTTTAACAATCCTATGGTAATCTTTCCATAAAGCTTCAAGAGGTATAATACTATCCCATTTGTTTTGAGTAGTACCATAAGGAAGATCAACTAAAACCATATCTATTGAATTATCAGGAATCAAAGACATTTTTTCTAAAGTATCGCCTTGTACAACATTATTTATAAAATCACTCTTTAACAGTTCTTCTTTACCTAAAGTATTTTTATTATACATATTTTTAATTCCTTTATTTTTATATTATAACTAAATGTTAAACTGGAAATAAAATATTAGCAATTAAAATTTATAATTTACATGATACATAAAAGAGGATAAATATTAATGGACAAAATAATAAATATATTGATAACAATAATAACAATATTTATAAGTCAATATGCAACATTCTATATAATGACAAAAAAGTTGAAAGGGACAGAAATGAAAAAATAAGAGAAGATAAAATACAAAATATTAATGACATTTGTTACAACTTGTCTTTAGCAAAACAAGAATTGTTTAAATTACAAAGTAAAATATCAAAAATAGATAGAAACATATACTTTTACAATAAAAAATTACTTAGAGAAGATAAAATAAATAATGAATTAGATATATTAAACGAGTCTTTAGATGTAGAAAAAAGAACAAATGGAAGACTGCTTGAAGATAAAGTATTTTCAGCCATATGGGGAATTAAACCTCACAATTCCTATAACGACTTATTAGTTCAAATTAATATAAAGTCAGAGTACAAAAATATAAAATGTAAATTACCAAAAACTCTGGAAACTAAATCAGGAATTATAAGTTATGACGATGTATTAATACCTATATATCAATGGATTCATAGTATGTTACCTAATCCAAAAAAACAAAAAAAACGAAATAAAACTATTTGAACTTTTACGTGAAACAAGATGTAAACAATATGAAAATGGTCATTTTGAAACTGAAGTTGAAAATTTTGGAAACGCAGAATTGAATACAAAAATAAGAATAGATTATTATCAATATGCAAATAATAAATTGTACATATATGAGGGAAAAACCAAGAATGTTAATACCAAAGACTTATATCAATTAATTATGTATTATGATGTATTAGTTGATGCTGATATATCAGTAGATAAAGCAATTATTGTAGCTGATACAATCCCAGAAGATGTAAAAAAACTTATAAAAATGAAAAACAAATGCAAAGATCCAAATGATAATAATTATAATTTAGAATATCAATATTGGATGAACATGGATCGTCCAGTTTCTAAATTAAGAAAACAACAAATAGAAGGGATAAATTAGAAGCGTTAAAAGATATTCAAAATATACTAAAAAATTCAGAAAAAATAAAATTAAAATAATTTCCAGAAATGATTGATTATAATTATCAGATAATACTTATTTATTTTCTAAATAAACACTTGATAATAAATATAAACTAGACTATAATTTCATCTTGTAGCTATGAAACATATAAATTGTTTCATATAATCCGACTTAAGTAAAAATCATGCTGCATAATTGCCGTGGTTATTACTTCGAAAAAAGCAACCTAATTATTAATTAGGTTGCTTTTTTATTTATCAAAATTTGTAAATTTTTTGCCATATATTACATGCGAAAAGACAATACATGCAATAAGGCCTATACATACCAATAAGCTAGCAATAAACAATACATTGTAAGAATAAGCCTCAATTATCATTCCACCTAATAATGGCCCAAAAGCTTTACCAATCGATGCCCAAGCATTATTTAATCCCTGATACTTACCTTTAACTTCCACTGGAGTTAAATAATTAACCACTGCGGGAATTGATGGAATAACTGATGCTTCACCAATAGTTAGTACTGTCATTGAAAGTACAAATCCTAAGTAACTATGCGTAAATACCAAAATAAAATATGACAATCCAATAAAGAATATTCCTAAATATATTTGTAAATATAAATTATCATAAAATCTCGATAACCAGCTAATAATTAGCTGAAATACTACCAATAAAAATGCATTAATTGTCCAAAGAAAACTGTACATACTTAATGGAATCCCCATGCCAGTTATATAAACTGATAAATTAGAAACCCATTGTTCATATACGATCCAAATAATACTAAGGCTAAAGAATAATGTCATAACTAACACTAAATTAGGTTTTGGTAGCCTAACATTTTTATGCTCCGTATTTTCTCTAGCAATTGGATAAATAGAATCCGGTTGTTTATAAGTAATTGCCGCACTAACGCCATAAATAATTAGGATTAATGTCGTAATAGTAAAAACATATCCAATCCCATAAGGATAAACAAAACCTACGAACATGGTTCCTAAAACCACCCCAATATTTTGAGCTAAATATAGCATATTGAAAATATGACGACTAGATTGATTGGTTATCGTGGTTCCCAATGAATTGACCATGGTTAGATTCCAACCAGTTCCAAATCCCAGTAAGACTAATCCAATTGGATAAGCAGGCCAGCCGTGGAAAAATATTAACATACCAGAAACTAAAATCGAAAAAACAATCCCAAAAATAGTTAATGGATATCGATTATGTTTATCAAATAATTTTCCACTTACATAATTTCCCAAAACATTAGACACAGAGAATAAAAATAAAATAATTCCAACTTCAGTTAATGATTTTTTTAATGCATTATGCATATAAATCGTAGTTAAGGGCCATATTGTACTAACTGCAATATTATTGATAAAAGACCCCAAGAATAACCATTTAAGCTTAATATAATTCATTTAATCACTCCTAGAATATAATAAAAAATTCTTATCTTATTGAGATAAGAATTTTATTTTACATATCACCATGTTCATAAGAAATTGAAGCGAACTTATTATGTGATTTTACAAACAATAATTTAACCGTTCCACGTGGACCTGAACGATTTTTTTCAATTATTACTTCAACTTCACCGACATCTTGCTGTTGATCATCATTGTTACTTTCAGCATTTTCTCCATCTTCATCTTCACGCTCATAATAATCGTCACGATAAAGAAAAGCTACAATATCAGCATCTTGTTCAATAGAACCAGATTCCCTAATGTCAGATAGAACTGGACGTTTATCTTGTCGTTGTTCCACTCCACGTGATAACTGCGAAAGCGCAATTACGGGTACTTGTAATTCTTTAGCGATTTTTTTTAACTGTCTAGATATATAAGAAACTTCTTGTTGACGATTTTCTTGATTACCACCATCAATTAGTTGCAAATAATCAACTAATATTAGACCTAAACCATCGTTTTCTTTAGCTAAACGACGGGCTTTAGCTCTAATTTCAGATATCTTAATTCCAGCAGTATCATCAATATAGATGTTAGCTCTAGATAAACTTCCCATTGCAATCATAATATTATCCCATTCTTGTGGAGATAATTGACCTGTTCTAAGATGGTTAGCGTCAATGCTTCCTTCTGCACATATCATACGATTTACTAAAGATTCCGCACTCATTTCCAAACTAAAAATAGCAACATTTTTATTAGTTTTAGTCCCAACATTTTGTGCTAAATTTAGTGCAAATGCAGTTTTACCAACTGCTGGACGCGCCGCCAAAATAACTAACTCATCATCATGCAATCCAGTTGTAATTTTATCTAAATCTGGATATCCAGTTGATAATCCTGTAACCGCTGATTTATTTTTAGAAAGTTTCTCTACTTCATTAAAGGCGGTTGTCAAAACATCTTTAATGGGTTTAAAACCAGATTGATTACGATTTTCAGAAACATTTAAAATTGATTGTTCCGCTTTATCTAACAGCGTAGTTACGTCTTCATTTCCAGCATAACCATCACTAGCAATGTTAGTAGCTGTTTTGATTAATTTCCTAGCAATCGATTTGTCACGCACAATTTTTGAATAGTCCAAAATATGTGCAGAAGTTGGTACTGAATCCGCTAATTCAGCAATGTATTGGATTCCACCAACATCTTTCAAATGATTTTCTTGAACTAATAAATCACGCATAGTAATTACATCAATAGATTTATCTTCATCTGCTAATTTTTGCATAGCAGCATAAATAATCTGATGAGCATGATTATAAAAATCGTCCGGCTCCAAATACTCCATTGCATCCGGTAATGAATCTGTATCAATAAAGATTGAACCTAAAACAGCTTTTTCTGAATCAATACTTTGTGGTGGGGTCTGCCCCCCTAAAAAGTCATTACTCATAAATTTACCTCTAAATTTAATAACTAACTAAAAAGGGATAGCAAAATTGCCATCCTTTTAAACGATGAAATTACTTTTCAGAAACATGAACTCGAATATTAGCAGTTACTTGTGAATGTAATTTGATTGGAACATTCGTGTAACCTAGTGATTTAATAGGTTCTGGAAGTTCAATTTTACGTTTCTCAATTTTTAAATTATGTTGTTTCATCATAGTTTGAACAATTTGTTTAGAAGAAACTGAACCAAACAATCTACCATCAGCACCAACTTTGGCTGGGATTTCAACAACAGTTTTGTCATCTTCTAATTTAGCTTTTAGTTCTTTTGCATTAGCTAACTCTTCAGCGGCTTCTTTTTTCTCAGCTTTTTTTTCACCATTTAATTGGCTAATTGCTGATTTAGTTGCAGCCTTAGCTTTATTTTGTTTAATTAGGAAGTTTTGAGCGTAGCCATCTGGCATGTCCTTAACTTCGCCACGTTTGCCCTTACCTCGAACATCTTGTAAAAATATAACTTTCATTACAATTCACTCCTTTAGTCCTACAAGTAATAATTTAACAGATATAATATCAAAAGTCTTGAAAAAACATTAATAAAAGTTAAATGTTTTCTTCTTGCTCAACATCGTTAATTGCCTCAACTAACATTCTTTCAACTTCTTTGATAGTTTTATCTTTTATTTGAGTAGCTCCACTAGATAGATGACCACCGCCACCTAAAGTTTCCATAACTCTTTGAACATTAACTCGACCGTTACTTCGAGCTGATATACCAATTTTTTTATCCGGACGATGTGTTATTACAAACGAAGCATTAACTCCTGAAATATTTAATAATGAATCAGCAGCTTGAGCAGCGGTAACTGGGTCATAAACTGTTTCACTTTCACCACAAATAACAGCTAAAGTGTGTTTTTCATCAATAAATTTAGTCATTGAAATTAGATGCGTTCGTGCCATATAATCATCTGGATTTTCCTGCATAAATGCTTGCATTTCTTCAGAGTCAGCACCTGCTGATCTTAAATAACTAGCTGCATCAAAAGTCCTAGTCCCTGTACGCAATGAGAATGATTTAGTATCAACAAAAATCCCAGTCAACATAGCTGTAGCTTCCAACTTACTAATTGGTTCCGCATCTTGTGATTGATATTCGAACATTTCAGTAATTAACTCACATGTTGAAGAAGCATATGGCTCAATGTATACTAGCACCGGATTCTCAGGAAATTCTTCTCCACGTCTATGATGGTCAATAATCATAACCTTATTTTCTAAACGTTCATATATTTCTCTTGAACAACTCATTGAAGGTTTAGAGTGATCAACCATAATTAATAAAGTGTTATCAGTGGCTTGCTGTAATCCAGCTTCTGGTGAAATAAGGTCATCTTTCAAATTATCCTTATCTCTAATCTCACCAATTAAACGTTGAACATCTGAATGTAGACCTTCTTCGTTAACAATCATTTTACATGGCTTGCCATTCATACTAGCAATTCTATGAATACCTAAACAAGCACCTAATGAGTCCATATCTGGATGCGCATGTCCTTGAACAAAAACTTGATCAGATTCGTTAATCAATTCTTGTAAAGCTTGAGATATCATTCGAGCTCTAACTCTGGTGCGCTTTTCCATGGGGTTAGTCTTACCACCATAAAAACGTGCCTCTTTATCTTTTGCCTTAACTACAACTTGATCACCACCACGACCCAAAGCTAAATCTAAATCTTTTTGAGCTTGATCAGCTAAACTATTTAAATTGTCATCTCCATAGGCAATTCCAATACTTAACGTTAGTGGGAAGTTTTGCTTAGAAGTAGATTCACGAATCTTATCTAAAATTTGAAATTTATCATTTTCAATTTCAGCTAGAGTTTTAGAATATGCAAAGAAGATGTGATGATCTTCGTCGACTTGTTTAATGAAGAAACCAAATTCTTTAGCCCAAGCTGACAATTCATTGGTGACATAGTTATTCAGATTAGAAATATTTTGATCAGTCATGGATTGAGTAATTTCGTCATAATTATCTAAGAAAAGTTGTCCAATCGCTATTTTTTCATCATTATAACTTTTTTCAATATTAAAATATCTGGTAATATCCATCATGTATATGGTGTTATATTCTTTTTGAATTAAAAGGTTAAAATAATGATTTTTCCATTCAACAACTTGTGGATTTTCATCTTCCCAATATTTATCCAAAATCTCACTCAATTCTGGTGAAACTTCTGAAACTGAATTACCTAATAAATCGGCATCACCAAAGTATGGTTGTAAGTAGGGATTGACCCATTCAACTTTGCCAGATTTACTTAGCATCAAAACCCCTACCGGCATTTCTAACAAAGTTTCTTGTTCACCACGATGAATTCGATAGGATAAATTAGAGATATAGTTATCTCGATCTTCACTTAACTTATTCATTCCATTAAATATAAAGGTTAATGCTAAACAAATAAATATCAGTAAAGTAAATCCTAAAACATTACTGTATAAAAAGCTTATAACTAAGCTTAGTATTGATAAAAAAGAAATAAAAACGGTTATCCACCTTAGTATGCTATCGCGTAAAAAAGGTGGAAGACTTGCTAATGAGAATAATTTTTTCATCTTAAGTCCTCTTTAATCTTGTTAGTGGTAATTTCATTTTATCACAAAAGAAAAAAGTAATAAAAAACTGGGGCGTTATAAAATAACAGCCCCAGTAAAATATTTTTTATTATGCTTCTGAAACGAATGGCATTAAGCCCATGATACGAGCACGTTTGATAGCCATTGTTAACTTACGTTGGTTTTTAGCACTTGTTCCAGTAACACGACGTGGTAAAATCTTACCTCTTTCTGAAACAAAACGACCTAATAAAGCAACGTCTTTGTAGTCGATGTATTCAATGTGATTAGCAGCGATGTAATCAACTTTACGACGACGACGTCCGCCTCTTCTTTGTTGTGGCATTATAAATTCCCTCCTCTATTTATCGATTAAAATGGTAAATCATCATCTGAAATATCGATTTGGTCACCAGAACTAGCAAATGGATCAGCTGGTTGTCCATTTCCACCATTATTAGATGGTTGTGAATTATTAGCTTGATTATTGCTGTTATTGGAAGATCCAAAAGGATTTTCATTGTTTTGAGGAGCACCGTTATTGTTGCTATGGTTTGCAGAACGTGGTTCTAACAAAGCAAAGTTTTCAACAACTACTTCGGTTACATAAACTCTTTGACCTTGTTGATTTTCGTAATTTCTAGTTTGAATACGACCATCAATTCCAACCAAAGAACCTTTATGAACGAAGTTGGCAAAGTTTTCAGCGGATTTTCTCCAGATTACACAATTGATGAAATCTGCATCACGTTGACCATTAGCATTTGTAAATCGACGGTCAACAGCTAAAGTAAAACTACCTACTGCTACTCCGCTTTGTGTGTATCGCAAATCAACATCCCGTGTTAATCTACCCGTTAAAGTTGTACGGTTAATCATGCTGAAATTCTCCTCTCTGCTTTTTAGTTATTAATTATCTTCTTACAGTCATTTGACGTAAAATGTCATCTGAGAATTTTGATAGACGATCAAATTCATCTAAAGCAGCTTTGTTATCAGTTGTTAAGTTGACAACGTGGTATACACCTTCGTTGTAACCAGCAATTTCGTATGCAAAGCGACGTTTTGACCAGTCTTTTGAATCGATTAACTTAGCACCATTATCAGTTAAAACTTTGTCAAATCTTTCAACTAAGTCTTTCTTTGCTGATTCGTCTAAATCTGGACGAATGATGTAAGTAATTTCATATTTATGTTCTTCCATGAATTACACCTCCCTGTGGACTTTAAGACTCTTTATATCAAAGAGTAAGGAGTAAAAGTTATTAACAAATACTCACGTTTAAAAAGAATACCACAATATATTATTTTATTCAATAACGGAATTAAATTTACGATACAAGAATATATACGCGTATTTTAATCTTCCGAATCATCTATTTCTGAATCATCAGCATTTTCAACAACTTTAGCCATTGTAGAAACTTTTGAATCATCAGCAATTTTAATTAAGTGAACTCCTAAAGTAGCTCTTCCGGTTTGTGAAACATCATCAATATTAAATCTAATGATGACGCCCTTATCAGTAACTAGCATAATATCTTCTTTGCCAGAAACAGTTGTTAAACCAGCTAAAGGACCATTCTTTTCAGTTACATTAACAGTTTTAATTCCCTTACCACCACGTTTTTTAATAGCGTATTCAGCAGCAGAAGTTTGCTTTCCATATCCCTTTTCAGAAATAACAAAAACATTATCTTCAGGATTTAGTACTGCAGCTCCAATTACGTAATCTGCATCACGTAATCTTATTCCACGAACTCCAGTGGCTGTACGACCCATTGATCGAACATCTGAAACCTTAAAACTAGCTGAGTAACCGGCATGGGTTCCTAAAATCATATTATCTTTTTCTGAAACCGTTGATACGCGAATTAATTCATCATTATCTTTTAGATGAATAGCTTTTAAACCATTGTTACGAATATTTGAAAATTCTTCTACTGGAGTACGTTTTACAGTTCCATGCAAAGTAGTAAAGAATAGGAATTTATCATCATAACTTTCATTTTCTGAAATAGTTATAACTGCCTGAATAGTTTCATTAGATTCAATACCAAGAAGGTTAATAATTGGAATTCCCTTAGCAGAACGACCATACTCAGGAATTTCATATCCCTTCATGCTATAAACTTTTCCAGTATTAGTGAAGAATAATAAATTATGGTGAGTAGTTGTAGAAATTAAGTTTTCAATGAAATCATCATTGTGTACACCCATTCCTTTAACTCCACGGCCACCACGATTTTGACTTCTAAATTCAGAAGTTGCAATTCGTTTAACATAACCCTTGTGAGTTAAGGTAACAATTACGTCTTCTTCCTCAATTAAGTCTTCATCTTCAATACTTAAAATTTCACCGACCATAAGTTCAGTTCTACGTTTATCACCAAATTTAGATTGAATATCTAATAGTTCTTGGTAAATGATTTCGTTAACTTTGTCACGGCTAGCTAAAATAGCTTTGTAATTTTCAATGTCTTTCAGTAATTCAGCATTTTCATTAGCAATTTTATCATGCTCTAAACCAGTTAAACGTACCAAACGCATGTCTAAAATAGCTTGAGCTTGCTTATCATCTAAATCAAAGTTGCCAGTTAGTTCGTTCTTAGCAATTGCAGCTGTTTGAGATTCACGAATAATTTTAATAACGTGATCAATATTATCTAAAGCAGTTAATAAACCAGCTAAAATATGAGATCTAGCTTCTGCTTTATCTAATTCGTATTTAGTACGACGTTTAATAACTTCAACTTGATGTTCTAGATAGTATTGAAGAATTTCTTTTAAACTAAGTACTTTAGGAGTGCCTTTAACAATCGCTAACATATTAAAGCTAAAGCTAGTTTGCATTAAAGTCATCTTATAAAGGTTGTTTAATACAACTTGTGCCGATGCATCTCTACGCACGTCAATTACAATGCGCATTCCTTCACGGTCTGATTCATCATTAACATCTGTAATGCCATCAATTCGTTTATCACGAGCTAACTCAGCAATTCTTTCAATTAACTTCGCTTTATTTACCATGTATGGAATTTCAGTTGCAACAATTCTTTGCTTACCATTACTTTGTTCTTCAATATCAGTTTTAGCTCTTAAAATAATACTACCTTTACCAGTTTCGTAGGCTTTACGAATACCAGACTTACCCATTACAACTCCACCAGTTGGAAAGTCAGGTCCTGGTAAAACTTCCATTAAGTCTGCAGTAGTTGCATCTGGATTAGCCATTAGTACATGAATTGCTGAAATAACTTCACTCAAGTTATGTGGTGGAATATTAGTAGCCATCCCAACAGCAATTCCAGAAGCTCCATTAACTAATAAATTAGGAAAACGTGATGGTAAAACTACTGGTTCTTTCTCACTACCATCAAAGTTGTCTTGAAAATCAACCGTATTTTTGTTGATATCTTGCAACATTTGAGTTCCAATTTTACTTAACCTGGCTTCTGTATAACGCATAGCAGCTGGACTGTCTCCATCAACTGAACCAAAGTTACCATGACCATCTACTAGTTGATAACGGTAGCTAAAGTCTTGTGCCATACGTACCATAGAACCATAAACAGCTGTGTCCCCATGTGGATGATACTTACCTAAAGTATCCCCTACAATTCTTGCTGATTTACGATATGGTTTATCAGGAGTGATCCCTAGTTCGCGCATATCGTATAGAATACGACGGTGAACAGGTTTCATTCCATCACGAACGTCTGGAAGAGCACGTGCAACGATAACACTCATTGCATAGTCCAGAAATGACGTTCTCATTTTCTGCGATAAGTCAACATCTTCAATACGATGATTTGATAAATCTTCATTGGCCAAAGTCTTTTCCTCCATTCAAATATGTCAAATTAAAATGTTTCACGTGAAACATTCAATTAAACATCTAAGTTTTCAACAAATTGGGCGTTCTTTTCGATGAATTCACGACGTGGTTCAACTTTATTACCCATCAACATATCAAAGACGGCTGCAGCGTTTTCAGCATCCTCTTCTTTAACTCTTTGTAAACGACGATTTTCTGGATTCATTGTGGTATCCCATAATTGTTCCGCATCCATTTCACCAAGACCTTTATAACGTTGAATATTTGGTTTTGGTGAAGCTGGGATTTCAGCTTTCCATTGTTCTAATTCTTCATCTGTTGCAATGTAACGAATCATTTTACCTTGTTGTAGTCTATACAATGGTGGCTGAGCTATATATACATATCCAGCATCTAATAATGGACGCATATAGTTGTAAATCAATGTAAGCAATAATGCTTGAATATGAGCACCATCAACATCCGCATCGGTCATGATAATTAATTTGTGGTAATTAACCTTATCAATATCAAAATCAGAACCAAAACCAGTTCCCATAGCAGTAAACATTGAACGAATTTCTTCATTGGCTAAAATACGTTCCATAGAAGCTTTTTGAACATTCAAAATTTTACCTCTAATCGGCAAAATAGCTTGTGTAAGACGTGAACGACCTTGTTTAGCTGAACCCCCAGCTGAGTCCCCTTCGACAATAAATAATTCTGAAATATTAGGGTCTTTACTAGTATTATTAGCTAATTTACCAGGTAAGTTACTAATTTCTAGACCGCTCTTCTTTCTAGTGACTTCACGTGCACGTTTAGCCGCCATTCTAGCCTTAGATGCTAAGGAACCCTTGTCAACGATCTTGCGACCCAAAGTGGGGTGTTCCATTAAAAATTTAGCAAAATGTTCTGAGAACACATGATCAGTAGCTGCTCTAGCATCTGAGTTACCTAACTTAGTCTTAGTTTGACCTTCAAATTGAGGATCAGGATGTTTAACACTAACAACTGCGGTAATTCCTTCTCGAACATCATTACCTGATAAGTTTTCATCTTTTTCTTTAAAAATCTTGTTTTTTCTTGCGTAATCATTAATCGTTCTAGTTAACGCACGTTTAAAACCTTCTTCATGCGTACCACCTTCAATAGTGTGAATATTGTTGGTGAAAGTACGCAATTCACTATGGTAATCATCTGTGTATTGAAGTGCTACTTCAACATTAATACCATGTTCATTACCTTCTACATAAATAGGTTCGTCAAATAACGGTTCTTTATCTTCATCGATATATTCAACGTAATGTTTGATTCCGCCTTCATAAAGAAAATCTTTTTCAGTCGGTTTTTCTGGACGTTCATCTCGAATGCTAATCTTTAAACCTTTGTTCAAAAATGCTAGTTCACGAATACGATCAGTTAAAGTTTTAACGTTGTAAACGGTTGTTTCTCTAAAAATATCTGGATCCGGAACAAAATGAACTTTAGTTCCGTGTTTATCAGGGTCGGCGTCGCCTAATAATTCCATTGGAGTATTAACATGACCACGTTTAAAGTCCATGTAGTAACGTTTTCCGCCACGAACAACTGTTACATCTAATGAAGTAGATAATGCATTAACTACTGATGCACCAACCCCATGTAAACCACCAGAAACTTTGTAACCGCCACCGCCAAATTTACCACCGGCATGCAAAATAGTGAATACAGTTTCTAAAGCGGGTTTACCAGTTTTCTTTTGAATATCTACTGGAATTCCACGTCCGTTATCAGTAACTGTAATACTATTGTCTTTTTCAATAGTTACATGAATTGCATCAGCAAAACCGGCCAATGCTTCATCAATACCATTGTCAATGATTTCCCAAACTAAGTGGTGCAATCCTTGAACACTGGTAGATCCTATGTACATTCCTGGACGTTTACGAACGGCTTCAAGACCCTCTAAGACTTGAATCTGACTAGCGTTATATTCACTTGCTTTTTCGCGACGTTCTTCTTTTTCCTTGTCAGTCAAATTAATTCCTCCTCTAAAAATTAATTATTTTTAGATAATTTACCATTGTTTATGTTGAAAATAGCCGGTTTTTCAGCTAAATCCTTTGTCATTCCATTTAAACTAGTGGTCGTTATAAATGTTTGAACTTTATTTTGGATAGCATTCAAAAGATGCGTTTGACGACCATCATCTAACTCAGATAAAACATCATCCAATAACAAGATTGGATACTCACCCGTTTCTTCTTTCATTAGGTCGATTTCTGATAATTTTAAAGATAGTGCAGTGGTTCTTTGTTGACCCTGTGAACCAAAAGTTTGCACATTTCGTTTATCTATCAAAAATTGAACGTCATCACGATGTGGTCCGTATAAAGTAGTTCCTTGATGAATTTCTTTATCCTGATTTTGCATCAAACTAGCCAAAAGCATTTCATAGATTCGTTCCTTTGATGGTAGGTTTTTTAATTCAACTGAAGTTAAATATTTAAAAGTTAACTCTTCCATGTTTTGCGAAATTTCACTGTGAATGCTTTTCGCCCAATTTTCTAATTTTTTTAGTAAATTCAAACGTTGAAAAATTATTTTTGAACCAAAATTAGCTAGTTGTTTAGAAATTACTTCTAAGTAAATTTCATCTTTTTTGCCACTGTACTGAATTTTCTTTAAATAATTATTGCGTTGTTTTAGGATTTTTTTGTATTGAGTAGTGTTATACAAATACTGACTGCTAATTTGGCTAAATTCAGTATCCATAAATTTTCTTCGAACACTAGGTGAACCCTTCACGATTGATAGGTCTTCTGGAGCGAATAAAATAACATTAAGATTTCCAATATATGAAGAAAGTTTAGCCTGTTCAAGATAATTAACTTTAGCTTTTTTACCTTTTTTACCTAAATCTATCTCTAAATTAACATTGCCTAAATGTTTTTTTATTACACCTTTTAATTGTGCATAATCATTATGCCAACTAATCAATTCTTTATTATTAGCTGTACGATGACTTTTCGTTAAAGCCAAAACATAAATTGATTCTAAAAGATTGGTCTTTCCCTGAGCATTATTGCCAAGCAAGACATTAACTCCAGAATTAAATTCAATAGAAACATCTTCGTAATTACGAAATTTGCGTAATTGTAAAGTTGTTATTCGCATTATTATCCCTACTTTTTACGAATAAAAAACATCCCTGAATTAGGGACTTCAACATTGTCACCATCATATAGTTTGCGACCACGACGATCATCAGGTTCACTATTGACCATGACGGTGTTTTCCTTCAAATACCATTTAGCTTGCCCACCTGATGAGACTACGTTTTCTTCTTTTAAAAGTTGCCCTAATGTAATAAATTCGGTGCTTATAATTACGTTTTTTTTCAAGACTTCACCCACCTTTTCCTTAGTTCTATTATACCCTTTTTAAAACGTAAAGTACACATTTATAGCTTTAAAATTAGTCTATGAGCGATTTTAAAACATTTCTGATAAATTATACATATATTAATTAAAAGCCGCTAAAATGCACAAAAAATTGAATTTTAAGTATAAAAAAGAGAAATCAACTTATGAAGTGCCTTAAAAAAGTTAGACAATTATTACTAAATTAAATATTTAATTTCATGGAATGATTTCGATATTCAA
>NZ_BPLL01000019.1 GCF_019656235.1 Apilactobacillus xinyiensis
AGCAACGCTTATAGCGCATATAGTCAAGCAGTAACAGATTTTGCTGGAGGTAAAGGCTCCAAGGGTAGTTATGCTTCTTACACAGCTGCTAACTCTAGTGCATATAGTAGTGAATATGATCAATTACACTCCGCATCAAGTGCAGGTAGTTATGATGGATCAAATGGTAGTCAAGCCAGTCAAGGTTCGTACGCTAGTGATCAAGCAACTAGCATAGCTTATAATGATGCTTATGATAAAGCTATTAAAGAAGCTGAGGATGCAGCCATATCCAGCGCGGTAAATGATTACGATAACAATGCTGGTAATAAGGTTTCTGATTATACTAATCCTGCAGCATCGCGTGCATATAATTCAGCATACAACGATGTATCTAGTGCAGCCTCACAAGCTCGTAAAGACTTTGAGACCGGCTCAACCGCCAATGGGCCAAAGACACCAGCTATAGCCGCTAAGGCGTACAGCGATGCATACGCAGCAGTATCGGCAGCTAAGCAAGACTATGATAAAGGAAGTTCTGTAGCCTACAGTGATTACACAGCCGCTAATAGTTCAGCATATGCTAGTGAATATGCAGCCTTTAGTAACGCAGCTTCACAAGCAAAACAAGATTATGATAACGTCTCTTCACCTAGTTATCATAATGGTAGTAATGCTGTAGCTAACGGAGTATATAACAATGCATATAGCAATGTTTCTAGCGCAGCTGCACGAGCCCAAAGCGATTTTGTAAATGGAGGCTTTAAGTCTGATAGTAGTTCTATTAGTCAAGCAGTATCTGGATATTCTCCAATAGAAGCTCAGACATATAGCGAGGCTCGAAATGCTATGTCTGCTGCTTTAAGTGACATAGATAAAGGATCTGGTTCTAATGGAAATTATGGCAGTGCTAAGAGATATAATAGTATGTACTCTTCTGTTTATAGTAATTTAAACAGTGCTTATGGCGATGGAAAACTTGATGGAGCTATAGGATTGGATATTACTCATGCATCATATGCATCTGATTCATTAAAAAATAGTGTTTATAACCATGTTTACGGTAGTGAAAGTGATGCTGTTTCAAAAGCCATTTCCAGTGCAAATAATGATTTTAATAATGATAAATATGGTTCTTTGTTTGGAAGTTATGCTTATTCTTCGGATACTTACGTTAACGATGCTTATAATAAAGTCTATTCATCATTAAGTTTTGATGTTAGAAAAGCTCAACTAGATTTCAAGAATAGTAATTTTGACAACTCACAGAGTTCAAATTCACCATATGATGTATTTTATGGAGCTTTATCTAAAGCGGCTAATGACTTTATTAATAAGGGATCTTATAATAATAGTTATAGTTCAATTGTTAAGTCTATATATGATGAACAATATAACTTATTGAAGTTGGCTGCTTCTCAAGGTAGAAGTGACTTTTACAATAATAATGGTGATAATTCTTCATCTTACAGTTATGATTGGAGTTTAGAGAAAGCATATAAGGATGCATATAATGACTATGCTGGTGTAATTTCTCCTACAAACAACAATATTAACGATAACAATTCTAATAGTGTGAATGATGCATTAAATGATTTTCGCAATATGACAAATCGTGAACATACATCTGATGATTACAATAAAGATTATGTAAACATTGAAAATGGATTCAATGATGGTATTAATAATAGAAAAGCTAAATCTACTACTTCTTCATACTTAAGTGGATATGAAATGGGTAAAAATGGAATGCTGGGCATAAATCATGCTATAGCAGTTGAAAATTCTGATGAATCAGTAGGAGACTTAGGAAACAAATCTGAAGACTTTATTTTAGGATTTAATGGGTTTTATGATGGATTTAAAGCTGCTATTGATAAACATTCTAGAAAACATGCAGATAAAGGGCCTGTTTATAATTTCGCTTATGATAAAGGGTATGAATTTGGTTTAACTAAAATTTCGGATGCTAATAAAGGTTCCGCTAATGAAACAGTTAAATATCTAAAACATCCAGTATATGTTTATAACACTAAATTGATTCACGCTTATTCTAAGAAAGAATTATCAGAATCTGGAATTGTTAAAAAATATAATAAAAAACATTTAGGTAATTTAAATGAGTTAAAAATTGTTAAAATTGTTAACAATAATGATGGTAAATCTGTATATGAATTAAGTGATGGAAGTTTTATAGAAAAGTCCAATTTAAAAGATTTATATTATAAAAATGTTGCAAATGGAAATGAATATAAGGTAATAGCTAAAGGTGGAATACATGTTCATAGTAGTTCTAATCTGACAACTAATAATCGTATTGCTTTTTGGAAAAAAGGTCATAAATTTACAGTTAAAAAAGTTGTAGATATAAATGGAAAGACACGTTTCTATATTGGAGACAGTCAATATGTAACAGGAAATAAGAATTTTGTGAACATTGATATGTAATTAGGAGATGTTTGTCATTAAAATGAACGAAAGACAATTAATTCAAGAAATATTAAATACGATCGATATTTTATATGAGTTTAAAAATGCTGATGAAGATGCAAAAGAATACACTTTATTATTAACTCGACAAGACAATGATACTAGAGAATTAGCTACAGTTAATAGTGAAATGAAGCGTTATTTTCAAGAAGCTAACTTTACCTATGATGAAACTTTGAATCCCAGCGATGATAATGCTGAAATTAAAGTAGATATTGCTAGAAAATAATATGTATAAAAAAATAAATCCACAAGAACTTAATAGTTCTTGTGGATTTATTTTTTTATCTCATTAACCTCATAGAGTGTTTATTAATAGTTATAGAATGACCGTTATCTTAGTTGATATAGTAATATTATGGTTGAGATATTTAAATTCTTAACATTTAATTTTTGATTTAATTTATAGTGTTTATTTCAAACCCTTTGATTTAAGTGCAAACTTGTTTATTAATTAATACTGCTTTTATTAAGATTTTAACTGTATAATTTTTACCAGTTAAAGTTAGTTGATAGTTATGATTAAATTTAATGAATGAAACATACTTGCTACCAATTAATATAAACGATTGCTATATTTTTATTTAATATTATTAGCTCGAAAGTTAATTTATTCATACTATTTTTAATTATAATCTTGAATGGTTTTGTAATTTTTATTACAATTTTTTTGACAGTTTTACCTATGCTAGGACCGTTTACTCTATAATTTATATGGTATTTAACTTAAAGACTTAATTTTATAGCTTTTACGAATTTTTTATGAGTAGTAATGAAGTAACCATTACTTAATTTATAGCGAGAAATATCATGATCTAAATGTTCAACTTTTATTACATTAAATTTTTGATTAAATTCAACATGTTTTACTAAATTATTTTTATTAAATTTCACTTTTCGATACATGTTAATACCGCTACGATTAATTACTTTAACTTTTTTTACGTAATTTTTTTGTTGATAAGTTCTTTCGTATTTACTACCGTCAAGAATTGTACCATTGCTTAGAATGAAATGCTGTTTGCCATTTTTAGTAAAATTAGTTGCTTTATAATATTTATTTTGTTTTTTACTCATTATACTAAAAGCTTTAGTGTACTTATGGAAGATAGTTTTGTTTTTGCTAATTCGCTTATCATCTTGTTCTGGAATGTTGTTATTGTTGCTGTTGTTATTGTTGCTGTTGTTATTGTTGCTGTTGTTATTGTTGCTGTTGTTATTGTTGCTGTTGTTATTGTTGCTG
>NZ_BPLL01000020.1 GCF_019656235.1 Apilactobacillus xinyiensis
TTGTTATTGCTATTGTTGTTATTGCTATTGTTGTTATTGTTATCGCTAGCTACAGTTATTTTAAAATATTTATATGGCATGAATGTATTTCCATTTAAATCTGTTCTAACGATGCTATTTAGTCGATCTTTAATCTCATTACTTTGTACTATGATTTCTAAATTATTATTTTCACTATTTGATATATGACTACCTATTATTGCATATCCAATTTCAGTAGTACTTTTAGGTATTGAAATTCTACTAATAGATGTGTTAAAAAAAGCAAAAGACTTAATTTCTTGTAAATTATTAGATAAAATTACTGATTTTAAATTCTTGTTATCGGCAAAAGCAGAATCGCCAATTACTTTTACATTATTTGGAATAGATAATTCTTTAATGTCATTTTTCATGAATGCTTCACTAGGAATTGCTTCTAATCCTTGAGATATTTTAATATCTGAAATATTATTATTGGCAAAAGCTGAGCTACCCAATTCATTTAGAGAATCTGGGAGGGTTAGCTTTTGAATTTGATTACCATTAAAAGCATCGTCTTCAATGGTTTTGATTGAATTAGGTAAGTCTAGAGTTTCAATATAGTTTCCTGTAAATGCTCCATCACCAATTTGAACTAGTGATTCTGATAAAATAACATTTTTTAAATGATTATCAGCAAAAGCTTCATTGTCGATTGTTACGACTGAATTAGGAATGGTTACTTCAATCATTTTGTTTTGTGAGAATGCCTCTTTACCAATTTTAGTCAAAGAACTAGGTAAGTTTACGGCTTGTAATTTATTATCGTAAAAAGCTTCTTCACCTATTTCAGTAATTCTATCTGGAATACTTACGTTTATTATTTTTTGGCTAGCAAATGCATTATCACCAATTTTTATAACTTTATTTCCATCAATTTCAGAAGGTATTTCTAGATCAAGCATGTTGTTACCAAGTTTTTCTAAAGCGTCTTCACTTAATCCGACTATGGAATCATCTTCATCATCAAAAACGAAATCTTTTGGATCGCTAATTTGTACAGTTTTAATTTCTTCACTTTCATATTGTTCACTTTCTGGCTGTGCTTCATTTGCGCTTATACTTTTAATGCTAACTGTTGAAACTACAAGGAATAAGAATAGGGCACTTATCGATAACTTGAATAATAAATTATTTTTCACTTATTTACACCTCTTAATTAATTCTTTATTAACTTAAACTTTTCTTTATAAAAATTAAATTGCAATAGGGATTATATATATTAGAATTTTGAAAATCAAGTTATTATTCGTAACTTTTTATCTATATATTTTTTTTCTAATGCTTCTTTAATTGACTTTGTGAAAAAATATTTAAAAATATTCCTTTAAATATTGGAATATGACGATAAAATACATGCTTTTGTAGATTTAAATTCAAACTATTTTTATGTACATTATTTTTTGATGAGACAATAAAAAAAGACCAAATATTTAAATATTTGGTCTTTTTATTTATACTATTTTATTTTTTTTACAAATCTTTTATGTGTAGTTATAAATAAACCATTACCTAATTTATAACGAGTTATATCGTAGTTTAAATGTTTAACAGCAGTTACCTTGAATTTTTTATTAAATTTAACGTATTTGACAAAGTTTTGTTTACTGAATTTAATGTTACTGTACATGTTAATACCGTTATGATTTATAATTTTAACTTTTTTGACGTTGTTTTTTTGTTGATAGGTTCTTTGATATTCTTTAGTGTTTAATATACTACCATTATTTGTCATAAAATATTTTTTATTATTTTTGGTAAATATTGTAGCCTTATAGGTTTTACCTTTTTTATTTATTATACTAAATGGTCTAGTATATTTATGGGAAATGTCTTTATTTTTGCTAACTCTTTTATCATCTAAAGATAAATTGTCATTGTTTCTTTTTTTATCTGGTATGTTGTTAAATGTTTTTTTGCTATCTGTGTTGATAGGTGTGATGTTAGGGCTTAATTCATCATAATCAAATTTTTTGCTATTTTCATTTGATGTTTCTTTATTTGTAAATTTATCGTCATTTTTTATGTTTTTGTCTTTATGGTGTTCAGTATTATTATCAATGTTTGAATTTTTATCATCTGTATTACATATTAGATGTTCAATAGAATATTCATTGTCTTTCAATAATTTTTTGTGCAGATTTTCATCTAAATTAGTTAATTCAATAGTTTTATCTTTTGAAGCTGATCCTAAAATAGAATTTCCAACTTTTTCCATAGAATTAGGTAATACAATAGAATTGATATTGTTGCCCTTGAAAGCATTATCATCAATCTCTTGGACACCAACAGGAATGCTTATATTTTCAAGCCCTTTATTTTTAAAAGCTTCGTTGCTTATCTTTTTGATACCCATATCAGATGCCATAACAACAGTGTTAGTATCTTTAATGTCTGATTTAACAACAGTACCGTCTTCGTTTACATAAATAGTATTGTCATAAGAATCTTTAAATACTTTAAGTTTATCTGAATTTTATCTGAATTTTTATCATCTGTACTACATATTAGATGTTCAATAGAATATTCATTATCTTGCAACAATTTTTTGTGCAGATTTTCATCTAAATTAGTTAATTCAATAGTTTTATCTTTTGAAGCTGATCCTAAAATAGAATT
>NZ_BPLL01000021.1 GCF_019656235.1 Apilactobacillus xinyiensis
GTGTTAGTATCTTTAATGTCTGATTTGACAACAGTACCATCTTCATTCACATAAATAGTATTGTCATAAGAATCTTTGAATGCTTTAATTGATTTTTTACTGCTCATTGTGTTTATATTGTTTTTTGATTGAGCATTGCAATTTAATTTTCCTGCTCCTAAAGCTAGAAAACTAACTGATAGTGTAAGTAATAATTTTTTATTCATTTTTTCTCCCTTGAAATTTTAAGTTTTGTTTAAGAAATTTAAATAACTTTAAAAATTATATACAATAAAACTATAATGTGCAATGGTTTGTTTTTTCGATAATTAGATAATTTTTGTTGATATAATAATATATATAACTTTGATTTTATAGTGTTTTTTTATATTTATGTTATAAAAAAATTTTTAATATTGACATATAATTATGATTTTAATTATATATTTGTAATTGATAGACAATAAAAAAAGACCAAATATTTAAATATTTGGTCTTTTATCTATATTATTTACGTTTTAGATAGCGGTGTTTATATAATTTAGCTGCTGAATATTTATCACCGGGAACGTAACCCAATTTGTGTAAGTGACGAACGTACATTAAATTATAAATGGTTCCCCATAAAATACTAGTTAAAACATAAGTTACTGTCATCGCAGTATTATTAGCAATTCCCATTGAATTTTGAATCATGACAATTGCCATGTATGCAATCATATCAACTCCACACATACATGCTAAATTATAGTAGTCTGATCTTAAGATAGCTGGTAAATAATGGAAAATAAGTGATGAAATTGAAAAACCAATTTTACCTAATCTAACTGTACCAGTTTTTGGATTCTTCATCGTAATGAAATTAGGGGGTAGGGGAAGCATCCCTTTTCCAAATGGATTTTGCATTATATCCCTGCTTTCTTTAATTTATTTTTTGGTAAATTTAACCACTGCTTCACAACGCGCAGTTTGTGGCATCATGTCAATTGGTTGAATAAAGTCCACGTTATATTTGCGCGTTAATTCAACTAAGTCAGCGGCCAAGGTTGATGGATTACATGATACATATACAAATTTTTCTGGAGCACTCTTTAAAATGGCTTTAATTAAAGGTGCTGCTAAACCAGTACGAGGTGGATCCACGATAATAGCATCCGGTTTAAATCCATCAGCTAACCATTCCGGTAGTAAATCTTCTGCCTTACCAACTTCATAATAAGCATTGTGAATCTTATTAATACGCGCGTTATTATTAGCATCTTTTACAGCTTCTTCAATCGTATCCATTCCACGAATTTCACTAGCATGTTTAGCCAATGGTAATCCAATTGTTCCGACTCCAGAATAAGCATCAACGATTTTTTCATTACCAGTTAATTCGAGAGCTGAAATGGCCACTTCATATAGTTGAGGTGTCATAATTGAATTAAGTTGTAAGAACGCACGTGCTGATAATTCAAAACTAAGTCCCTTAATTTTTTCGGTGATGGTGGTTTTGCCAGCTAGATGAACAGTCTTGTCACCCCAAACTAATGAAGTTTCACCGGGGTTAATGTTTTGCATTACGGAAGTTACTTGTGGTAATTCTTCACTAATTTTTTTCAACATTAAACCTTTTTTGACAAATTTCGGCGTGTTAGTAATGAATACAACTTGAACATCATCGGTATTCAATGCAGCTCGCACGGCTACGGTTTTAATAATACCAGAAGCGTTACTTTCATCAAAAACAGGAATACCTAATTCTTGAATTAATTCAACAATTTTACGCATGACTGTCATAGTAGCAGGGTATTGAACCGAACAAGTGGGTAGGTCAACTAAATCGTGTGAACCTTCCTTATATAATCCGGCCATAACCTTGCCATCTTTTTCACGAATTTGAAATTGAGCTTTATTTCGATATTCGTATGGATTGTCCATTCCCATGGTTGAACGTACTTGATAGTTTTGCCAACCAGCCGGTTTGAATTTTTTCAAAGCTTGACGGATTAAATCTTGCTTGAATTTTAATTGTGCTGGGTATGATAAACATTCCAGTCCAAAACCACCGACTTCATTAGCATAGCTATCACGTGGTTCGACACGATCAGGTGAAGTTGAGCGTAGGTTAATTAATTCAGCCTTTAAAAAGTTAAAGTTCACCTTAGTGACTTTTACGGTAACTTTTTCACCTGGGAAGGCTCCCGGAATAAAAACTAATTTTTTTTCGTAAAAAGCAATTCCTTCACCATTAATCCCCATACGAGTAATCGTTAGTTTTAACTTTTGACCAACTTCAACCTGAACGGGAATATATGGTTGATTGGTTTTATAATTTTTCTTATATGTCAATTGCGACTCCTTTACATCCGATAATCAATATTAATACCATAACATTATATAATAATGATGGACTTAATAAAAACTAAAATCATTTAATTGCATCTTTAATTATTTTTAAGTTCGCTTTAAGCCAGTTTCTATAATATATAACATGTACTCAACCAAGAGTAACAAAAAAACAAAGGAGTTGGTAGTAATGAATTATGAAATCAGTCCGTTACACATTAATAAATTAACAAAAGCATGGTGGAACCAAGGATAGTTAACTAACTCAAGATACAAACTCCCCCTTAAAAGAAAATTGCTGAACTAATAAAAATAAACCTAATTAAAATAAAACCTCCAAGAATCGTATTTAAAATAAAATGATTTAACTTAAACAAATTGTTTTAAAGCTCATCCCTTAGGGTGAGCTTTTTTAATTGATAAATTTTTTTAAAGATGAGTTTTAGAAATTGTAATTCAAATAGTATCATTGTAGAATGTTACATAAATATTACAATATTATTAATTTGATGTTACATAAGGGGAGAATAATTATGAAATTTACTAAATTAACTAAAGTCGTTTTAACTGCATCAATGGTATTACCACTAGCCATAGCACCATTATCAGTTAATGCTGCCCAAAATAACAAATCAGCTGTAAAAACCGAAAAGAAAGCTAACTTAAAATCACAACAATTTGTTCTATCTAAAGCATCTGATAAAATCAAAAAAGCTTACCATACTAAAGACAACAAACCAATGGTTTACAAGGCTATGTTCATGGCAGATCAACCAATTGTAGAATTAACTGCTACTAAGAAGATGCCTTCACTACGTAAAACATTATATGTTGATCAACAAGTTAACATTAAAGTGGGCAAGGTAGAAACTTTACTAAATAATAAGAAAGCTTACAAAAAAGCTAAAACTGTTTTATACTCACACGTTAAGGGTTATGGTTGGGTTAAAACATCTGACTTAACTAAGGGCATCTTTATGTCAGCTGACTAAGTTTAATATAAAAAAGCGTTATGAAGTGACCCCCAAAAGTTGGACAATAAATTGTTCAACTTTTGGGGGTTATTTTTTGGTTAAATTTAGTAGTAAATTAAAAGTAAAAATAGTATTAGAATATTTATCAGGGACGAGTTCAACTTTGTTGAACCGCAAGTACAATATTGACGGTAGTGCAACTGTACTGCTTTGGGTACGAATGTATCAAAAATATGGAATTAATGGTTTAATTAATAAGCATAGTAAACATGCATATTCTTATATGTATAAATTAAAAGTGCTGCACTGGATGAGGCTCCACAAAAGCTCATACCCAGAAACAGCACTTCATTTTAATATATCTTCGCCATCATCCATATTTGTATGGGAACGAAGACTAGAAAATGGGACACTTAATCACATGACAATCAAACATCCACTTAAAAAGAATCTCACAAAAAGTAATATTAAGCAAATTAAAGTTTTAGAGAAAGAGAATTTAAGCTTATCCATTCAGCTCAAATATAATCAATTAATCAATAAGTATGATCAATATAAATCTATAGAAATTATTAATCAAAGTTTTCATAAAATCGGATTATCTAGTATTCTACGCATTCTAAAAATTCCAAGAAGCAGTTATTATTATCATAAGAAAGCTACGCTATCTTTAGATAAACAACTTATAGAATCCGAAGTGAAAAAAGTAGTGAGTGAACATAAAACCTACGGATACCTTAGAATTACAGCTTGTCTGCGAAGCAAAGGCAAAATAGTAAATCATAAATGTGTTCAAAGAATCATGCATAAATATGGTTTACAATGTAAGTTATTTAGTAAAAAGAAACGCAAATATAGTTCTTATAAAGGACAAGTCGGACATATAGCACCTAACATTCTACATGGTGATTTTAAAGCTGATTATTTTGGACAAAAACTAACTACTGATGTTAGTGAGTTTAGATATGGCAATCATTCAATAAACCAAAAGGTTTATTTATCTCCAGTAATGGACCTATACTCTGATAAAATCATTGCTTACAGCATTAGTTCACCTCCAAGCGTATCATTTACTTTGAAAGCCTTGAAACATGCGCTTGATATCGTTAAGAATAATCAAATTAAAACTATCGTTCATAGTGATCAAGGTGTTCAGTATCAAAGTCATGAATGGGTAAATACAATTAAAGCATATAATGTGATTCAATCTATGTCCCGTAAAGGGACATGTTTAGACAATGCACAAATGGAATCATTTTTTCATATTATGAAAAGTGAAATGATGAATGTACATTATGATACAAAAGAATCTTTAATCCAGGCCATGAAATGTTGGATTAAGGATTACAATAATAATAGAATAAAAGAAAAACTAGGATATCAATCTCCAAATCAATATTTGGGATTAATATCCTAGTAAAAGTTGTCCAACTTTTGGGGTTCACATCATTACTCAATCGAGTAACGCTTTTTTTATGCAATGACGCCCACTAACCAGTCGTCATTAATTAATTTATGAGTTGATTTAGTAATGGGAACCCACAATTTTTCTTTAGCAATCGAATATAATGATGACCAAAATAATTTATCATTTCGATATTTTTTATCGATATTTAATTTAAAAGTTTGTTTGTTTTCATCAATTACGATAAAAATGTGATTACCGCAATTTTTTAATTGTCCAGAAATCACTGGTTCAACGATTTTGATATCATCAATTAACATAGCTTTCAACTTCCTTTCCAGCTTACATTATGAACATTTTAATCTAGCGCACTTAATTATAGCTTAAAAAAAGTCTTAGATTTGCTTAAGACAATATTTTATTTTGATTACAAGGGTTGATATATACACGCTAAACCGTTTAAATAGTAGTTGTAAGTAATTTTACTTGTGGAGGAAATTTTATGAAAAACAGTATCAAAGTAGGGATTGCAACTGCATTAACTACTGTGTTATTCGGTGTGACCGGCGGACATGTGGCACATGCTGATAGCATTTTTATTCATGACTCATTACAAAATCCAAAGGTAGAACAAGTTTATCGTGGTAATGTTTTAACTGGTTATGATGATCCGGATAGACTAACTAAGATGACTAACCCAATGCCTAACTTGCAGCATCAAAAAAAATTTACACGTGTAAAGGTAAATATGTTGGGTAACACACCATTGCATAATTATCCCACAGCGGATGATAGTGGTGAAAAAAATGCTTTTAATACCACTTTATATTTACCTACTGGTTTTAATGTTTCACCTAAAGAACATGGTAATTACCAAAGTGTAGTCGTTGCTAATGATAGTATCTACTTAGTTGAGTCTATGGGAACTGGAACCAACGAGGGTGACATTATACGTTTTAAATTAAGTGACTTAGAAGATTTGGGATTGTTTAAAGAAGGTGGAGCAAGTTTATTGCTTCAAGCTTATGACTTTACTAATCCATACAATAACTCTAGTAACAATATGCAGATGTTAATGGCATTAGGTGATGTTAAGAAGGCGATGGATTCACAAAATGGTCTTCAAACTACCATCAATAATATTCAAACTCAAATTAGTGCACAAAACACGAGTGTTAATAATTTAAATGCTTTAATTAAAAAGACTAACAAAAACAAAAAATTAAAAGCTAAAGACAAGAAAAAAACAGTTAATGGTTATAAGACACAAATTAAGAATACTAAAAAATTGATTAGCTCACTTAATCAACAACTAGCTACGCCTAAGCAACAATATCAAGACAATGAAGATACGATTGATGCGGCTAAACAAAAATATCCATTTTTGAACAATTTATCAGCTATTCAAAAAGCAGTTCAAATTAGTCCACTAATCAATGTAGGCCATGGTCAAACTTTAAGCTGGAATCCAAAGACTCAACATCTGTACCTAGCACAAGATGAGTCATTAAATGACTTAACACCTGGTCAAAATAATAACGTAACTGAGTTAGATCCAAACACATTGGAACCAATTCGTCAATATCATTTCCGTCTACAACAAGGTGGAACTTCAATGCAACTGCATACTTTAACTTTCGATAATGACGGTAATGCTTACATTGGTCGTAAACGTGGTGCTAACTATGTTATTTTTAAAGGACGTTTAGATACTAACAACATCAACTTTAAACCAGTTGGCCAAATGCTAAATTGGTGGAAAGGTGCTGCTAACCAATGTTTAAGCTATAATGCAGCTAATAATCGTTTATACGTTGTTTCTAATGATGCCATTGTTTCCGTACCTGTTGATAAATTAGGTAGTGGTGTTTTAGTAAATGACGATGTTCACTACACTACTTTTAACACTGGTCGTGAATTTGAAGGATTAGGTTTTGATAGTAGTGGTCGTGGTTACATGTTAATGTTATGGAAACCCGAATTATTGCAAACTCAAGATCCAATGAACTAATATATTAAAAAAATAAGGAATGCTCAATTGAGCGTTCCTTATTTTTTATTTAAGTCTAAAGTCATTTTAATGTGGGGAGTGTGATGGTGAGTAAAGACATCCCCATCAGCTTTAAAACCAAATTTTTCGTAAAATAATTCTTTATCTGCTTGCGCATTGATGATCACGATTGGATTATCGTAGTGCAATTGGATATTTTTCAAAATATGTTCAACCAACGCTTTCCCCAAGCCCTTACCACGTGCTTGACTAGCAGTTAGTACACGTCCAAATGAAATATAATCATTTTCTTTATACATACGCGCATATGCTAAAAGTTCACCATCATCTTCTGCCCATAGATGTAAGGCTACGTGATCTAAATGGTCCGCCTCTTGATATGGACGCTCTTGTTCCACCACGAAAGTACTAATTCGTGCAGATAAGATGGCCCACAAGTCGGCTTTGGTTAATTCATCATAAGTTTTTAAATGCCATTGAATCAATATTATCACTCCTATCTAATTATCTAAATCATAGGCCACTTGGTAACTGATTTCAATTTTAAATGCGGTAAAACGCCACTTATTTACGCCATATTCATTTTGCCAATAGCTTGGTAAGTTATTAAGCGACCAAGGGCCCTTGGATTATAACCGATAAGGATGATTCAAGATGAATGATAATCATAAATATGCAGCCGGTTTCAACTATTTAATGCTAGGCGACCACCAAGTTCTAATTCATGGAGTACTAAAACGTTTAAATATCCGCCATTTCAATCAACGCTATGATGATCTATTACAAGAAGGCGTCCTAGCGTTCGTTCAAAAATATGAGCAATGTCCAGTAGACAAGACTGATAAACAGCGTTTAGGTTTCATCTATCAAGGTGTCTATTGGCATTTGCTAGATTATCTACGTAAGGATAGTTTAGTGGATATCCGTCAAGAAAATGATGATACTGAAATTGCCTATTTGCCAGCTAGCGATGATTCGAACGCGTTGATAGAACGCAAGCTATTTCTGCAAAAATTATCAACAATTTGCACAAAAAAAGAATTATCCTACCTATATAATAAGTATGAATTAGGGATGTCGGTAACCAAATTGGCTGAACAAGAAAATATATCACGTCAATCAATGCATAAACGACTTAAAAAACTCTATCAAAAAATAAAATTGAATTTAGGGGTTACACATTGGTAGTTCATTTCGTTACTAGTAGATGTAAGGGTTGGCCGACACTTATCAAATCTAATTAAAAAACGGGAGCTTACACAAATGAAGAAAACTTGGTTAAAAACAAACGTCGTATACACAATGGTTAACAAAGAAGATGGAAAGGAAGCCAAACGTTCTTTTGCGAACCTAGTGGAAGATGTGACTGAAAAACAAGTTGCTGAATTTGGTTCAATCTTATCTGTCTTATCTGATACAAATTACTTGAGTGCAGTGGTAGACGACAAAACACAACACATGGCTTAAAAAATAAAACTAAACTAAACGATTAACTTAAATTATGGGGGCAACATAATATGAAGCATTTAGAACTTACATTCCAAACTGAAGACCGTAAAATTAAAACCTTAAAACTTAACTACGCTAATGAAGCCTTGGGATTAAATGAAGTTCAAGGAGCGATGAATCGCATTGCTGCTTTGAACATGTTCCAACACGGTGGGATTAACCTTTACAAAGTACCAGTAGCAGCTAAATATGTCGATACCAATACCGAAACTATCTTTGATACACGTAACAAGTAACATGTAACAATAGCTAGCCTAATTAACTAAAACAGCGGTTGCCATTTCTGGCAGCCGCTGTTTATTTACATATTTTTTCTGGATACGTAGCTTCAATGAACTGTTTAATCGTAGAAACCATTTTAGCGTTAGCCGGCGCTTTCGTTTCTAAAGAATTAATAATCAGATAAATATCACGATAGAATTCCTTATCAAACGGATAGGCATGGACTTCACCAGTCGTTTTAATCAAGGCCAACTTCGGTAAAATGCCAATCCCTAAGCCAGCTTCCACCATTGCGATAATGGATTGATCATCGATACTAAACTGTAAAGATTGTACCGTAACGTCATAGTGGTCTAATACCGCCTTGGTATCACCGGAGTAATCCGAGTGCTGTAAGATAAAGTTCTTATCATTAATATCGGCTTGAGTAATGCTGTGTCCATTTTGGGGGATGAAATCAATCGGCGTAATACAATAGAACATATCTTTGATTAAAGGGACCTTAATAATGGCTTCATTCTTAGGATCACAAGTGAAACCTAAATCCACACTGCCATTTTTAACATCATTAGTAATATTATTGAAAGCATCTTGGGTTACCTTAATTTTAATTTTGGGATATTCTTTCTGAAATTTTTGTAAAATAGGTGGTAGCCAATTGATGCAAACACTACTAAAAGCACCAATACGAACAACTCCTTGGGTAACACCAGCAATTGTAGCGGCTTTTTGCTTTAATAATTGTTCATCAGTTAAAATTTTCTGTATCATGGGTAGAACCGCTTGACCATTTTCGGTTAAACGAACACCAGCACGATTGCGTACTAAGATGGAAAAACCTAATTGCTTTTCTAATTGATTAATGGAATGTGAAATAGCAGAAGGGGTTACACGCAATAATTGTGCAGCTTGATAAAAACTTCCGGCTTTAACAACTTGAACAAATGCTTGATATGCAAAAGAAATCATGTTTATTCCTCCTAAAATGAATTGTTTATTGGCTATTTTACGATAAAAATTAGGAATTTTATAAAAAATCATTTATTTTTTGACTTTTTTACGGGATTGAATTATATTGTTACCTAATGTATGGATGTATTACGTTATAGTTATTTAAATAACATTTTTTTGCAAAAAGATTACAATCTGATTATTATGGTTGCTAAAATGTTATTATATGTCTATACTGTATGTTGTCGTTGTGATTGATTAAGTAAAAAATAGTAATATATACAGACTTATAACTTTGAATTATATCTGTATTCATGTTATAATTCTTTTGCTTGATAAATTACATACTAATGTATTGGAGGAAATATATAATGCAAAAAAGTTTAAAGAAATCTTTATACTTAGGTTTAGCTGCATTGAGTTTTGCTTCAGTAGCTGGCGCAACTAACGCAAACGCTGCTAAGAAACATAACTCAAAGAAAACAGTTAAGACTGTTAAAAAAGCAAAACCTGTAACTTATACTTCAAGTTACAATCTTGATCAATCAGTTGTTTACTCATTAAACGGTAACAACGCTATCTACACTAAGCCAGGTACTGTTAAAGGTGCTCGTGTAGTTGCATCAAAATCTGATGTAAAATCTGTTGCTAACTCATCAAAGGGTTACTTCATGGCTTACGGTGAAGCTAAGACTTCAAAAGGTGTTCACTACTACAAAGTAGTTTCATTCGATCACAAATACCGTGGTTGGGTATACGCTGGTTCAGCTAAGAAAGTTGACTCAACAACTACTTCAACTGACACACCTAAGAACAATGTTGTTTACTTAAAGAACAACGTTTCAAACACTCTTTGGGACGCTCCTAAGTACTCAGCATTCAAGACTTCAAAGGTTGCTAACAACAACGCTGCGATTGCAAATGACCAATATGTAGTTGACAAGGCTGTTAAGTTAAACCGTGAAGGCTGGACTTACTACCACGTAACTAACAAGACTAACGCTAACTACGCTGGTTGGGTATGGGCAGGCGCTACTAGCGATGCTAAACCAACTGATAACTTCAATGCTGCTAAAGACATTAAAGTTAACTTCGTATACAATGGTTCAACTGTTAAGTCATCAGTATTCCATGCATACGATATGAGTCTAAGAACTAACAATTCAGCTTACTATGATCAAGATGCTTTAGCTAATGCTTTAACTAGCAAAGATGCTTTAGCTAACTACAACGGTAACCAAACTAAGACATACAATTGGTTAGAAACACAATTACGTGCTGCTGGCTACACTGTTGCAGATCAAACTGATAATGGTTTCAATGCTAAGAGTGTTAACTTATCTAAGTTAGCTAACGTTAAACCTGGTGATACTGTATGGCTAGATGTTAACAAGACTTCTGATGTTAACTCTAAATTTAGTCCAAGAGTTCTTAACTCAAATGTTATTGCAGGAACTTCAACTTCATTAACTGAAGGTCAATACTACAAACCATTCTTAAGTACTGATGACGCTAATTTATTTAACGGTAAACCTAGTGACAAGCAATGGACTAAATTAGGTAAATTATTTGATTCAAAATCAGCTACACCAGCTAATATTGGTCAAAACAATACTCTTGCTTATCTAATGGGTAGAGATGCAAGTACTTACTTGGATGCTTCTGCACAAAAGACTGTTTACAACAGTGATGCAGCAGCAGCAGCAGCTTATCAAGATGCTTTAAGCCACTCATTTACAGGAGCAGCATCATTTAAGAAAGCAGATAAAGTAACATACAATAACATGGATGATGAAAGTTACTATGTTGATGGTAATGGCAATTATAAAGCCGTATCAGCAGCTGACCCAATGAGTGCTAGTCAATTTACTAACATGTATCTAGTTAAATTCAGTGGTGGTTCTGCCAGTGATGGAAAACCAGTTTATGTTGTACTATCTAAGGATGATACAGCAAAAAACAATGCTTCAAAAGTAAGTGATTTGGATAATGGTGGTTACTCTGTAAAAGCTATTGTTTCAAATGATTCTACTGTATCTAACCTACAAGGTATTAAGAAAGCATCAAATGGTAACAATAGTGTTAGCAATCAAGGTTTCTCAGCTAAATATGGTAGTAGATTATCTGATAAAGCTGAAAAAATTACTGACACTAGTGCTAAGCAATTTGTTGATGGTAAAGCTACCCAATCATTTGCAGGTTTGAACTTTGTTAAAGTTAATGGTGTTAATGATAACAACAAGGTTAAAGCTCTAGTTCTTGACAGTAGCAATAATAAGGTTATTGCTGAATTTTACAATAACGACTACAGTGATGTTGGTAAAGCAGCTAGTGCAAATGTCTTTAAACCTGCAGTTAAAACTGGATTAACAGTTGACCAATACTTGTCACAAACTGGTGATGATGTTAAAGTTGGTAATAACTTGAAAGACTTTGCTGGTTTATCAAGCGAAAAGAACAATCCATTTGGTTACTATGGTACTAACAGTGACTACACTAAGTTAGCTCAAGGTGGATACGGACAACAAATTCATTATGTATACTTTGTTGCTCCTGAAACTGAAAAAGAAATGAAAGATGTTAACATGAGTAACGGTAGCGTAACTGCTTACTACTACGCTGTTCCAGTTGCTGGTCCTGCTAACTCTCACCAAGCTAACGGTACTGACAAGTACTAAAATGCTTAGAAAAAACAAGCCTTTTGGCTTGTTTTTTTTTACATTCATTTTAATTTAAATGATAAAGTGTTTATTTGCAAGTAATCACTTAATTAGTGATAAAATTAAAGTGAACAGTATTAATTAAGGAGATTTTAATATGTCAAAAACATTGAAAAAATCATTATATTTAGGGTTGTCAGCATTATCTTTTTCAATTATTAGTGCAAATGTATTAGCTAGAGCGGATAACAAAAATACCAATGTATCTGCTACTTATTCTGGTATGTATACTGATCGCGGAAATTCTAATGTTTTAGTTAATGCTAATAACGCTATATATACTAAACCTGGAACTTTAAAGGGTGCTAAGTTAGTAGCTAGTCGTGATGACTTATCAGATTTAACCATTTCTAATAGTGATAAAAATACATTCTTTGTGTATCAAATGGCTAAAACTAATCGAGGCTCTTACTATGCTAAAGTAGTTACTATGGATAAACGTTATCGTGGCTGGATTTATGCCGGTAAACAAGATTTCTCAATGAATATTAATAACATAGGTGGCGGTGTTAAATCAGTCAACACTTTAACAAATACAACGCTTCCTGAGGTTAAAACTGGTTATAAATTAAAGAATTCACGTTTATGGACTGCTCCATATCATACGAATATAGATGCTAAAATGGTAAACTTATCTAATACTAACTACAGTAATAATGACACGTTTACGATTGATCAAGCAGCATATAATCGATCAGGTTGGTTGTACTATCATGTATATGATGCTAACAACCCATCAATTCAAGGCTGGGTATATTATACTGCTTTGAATGCTGATAGCGTATCTGCTGCTACGGGATATACTTTGAACTTTAGTACAGACTATGGTAATACAATTAGATTTTCCAAAGTTTTATCATTTCAACAGTTAGGGGCTTCAGATAATACACCGGCTAATTTGAATATGTATAATTCTAATATTACTAATTTAGTACCAGCTGGTTATCATATTGATGCAGCCAGACCATTTACAACTAATGACGATTCGAAGAACTTAACAAAGGGTGGTCAAGCTACAGTTAATTTAGTTCCTAATAACATTATTAATTTAAATATTTATGATAATAATAGTGGTTTGATCGTTAATGATAATGCTAGATTAAATAATGATTTTAATGATTACTTTAATTTAAACACTTTGAACAATGATAACAGTTATCGTTATCTTAGTTCTGACAATTTATATAACTTTATTAATGCAGAAATTAACAAAAACGTAATTTCGTTGAAATATGGTTATAATTTCAACAAGGTAAATGACGGTGTGAGTGTAGCATACAACTACGGAAACATAAATGTTTATACTACTACTAACAAGTCAGTTACTAATAATTATTAATTATAAAATTGTTTAAATAAGGGGCCTAGCTCCTTATTTTTATTTATATTCATGTTATAATTTAAACAATAAATAACAGGGGGCATATAATATGCAAGCTAAATTGAAAAAATCATTATATGTTGGTTTGGCTGCATTAACTTTTGCATCCGTTGCTGGAACTGCAAATGCTAATGCTGCTGAAAAAACTAACGGTAAAAATGATACTGCCAAAATATCTAATAATAAAAAGGCTACTTCTAAGAAACAAGTAGCTGAAAAACAAACTGCTAAAAAGGTTGCACCAAAGAAAAAAGTTGCTAAAAAGACTGAACCTAAAAAGGTAGCACCTAAGAAAGAAAAAGTATACCCAACTTTTGAATATAACGACTTAGAATTCGATGCTGCTAAGGCTAATGTTAATGCAACTGGAACTGCTGGTTTATACACTAAGCCTAGTTCTCGTAAAGGAGCTCGTTTAGTTGTTAGCAAAGCTAAGATGGGTCAATTAGGAAACTCTAAAAATATGGGTAATACATTTTATGTAGATGCCATGGCTAAAAATAGTAATGGTACCTTGTATGCTCGTGTAACATCTATGAATAAACAATATCGTGGTTGGATTTATGCTGGACGTACTGATTTTTCTAATGATTTAAGTCAGATTACTGGTGGGGTAAATTATTACGAAACAATGACCCCTGCCGCTTTACCAAGCCAAACTGATGGATATTATTTAAAAGGTGCTTTATGGACTACTCCATGGAGAACCCAAAAAGATAGCGCTAAAGTCGGTCTAGAATCAGCTTCTGGTTATAGTAATACTGACACTTTCCGCATCGACAATGCTACAACTGTTCGTTCAGGAGCTTTATACTACCATGTGGTTGATAATAATATGCCATCATTAACCGGTTGGGTATATAGTGGTAATCTAAGCGGATCTATGACTGCTGATTTAGGTTACACGATTCGTTATGTCGATCAAGCAACTGGTAGCACTGTTGATACTAAGACAGTTCCATTGACTGCTCTAGGTCAAATGAGTAACGGAAATACAATTCAATTTACTACTGACTTAGCTAACAAATTTATTCCAACTGGTTATAAAGTTTCTAGTTTAGGTAATGTTGACAACGTTAAGGCTGGTGGAAATGGATTAGTTTACGTTACTAAATATAATGCATCTCAACTGAAATTAAATGTTTTAGGTGATGGTATTACTGGTCAAACTCCACTTACTGGAAATGATGTTACTTCAATTCCTAACTTGACTGCTAACCAAATTAGTAGTTTATCTGGTAAGCAAGGAACACCTATTACTATGAGTGATATTGAAAAACAATTGTTTAATACTGGTGCACCATTGAATAAGTTTGATGGTAAAACTGTTACCGATGATAATGGTAAGACATATTACTATTATGAATACACTTATAATTCAGCTATGACTAATCAAGCTAATGCTAAAGCTAACTACGGTGATACATTAAACATTTACTATAACCGTACTAAGGTAGCTACTACAAACCCTACTTCTCAACAAAATACTAATGCTGGGAACCAAGATTATTTAGCTAAATAAAAATTAATAAAAAAGACATCGTTAAAGGAACTGCAGTTATAATATTGAACAGATAAATAAAAGCACTTTCGAAAATTTATTATTTTAAATTGATAAAATAATATAATTCGGAGGTGTTTTTTATATGACTAATAATAGATATTCATATGAGATTAAACTGGAAGCCGTTCGGCTTCTAAATGAAGGTGTTCCTGGGAAAACGATTTGTAGGTTACTAGGTCTAAAAAGCGATGGCTTAATTTACACATGGCGTAAACATGTAAGAAATAACGAATATTATCGCTTAAACCAACAACCTGGTAAGCAGTATAAATACAATAAAGGGAATTTAGAACTGCCCAATGATGTAAGAAAAGACATTGAAGTTCAACAAATGAAGGAAGAATTAGCAGTTGTAAAAAAATATTTCATCAAGGAAGGGTTGTGGTAAACCAATCAACAATCAATTTAATTGATCATTTTATAAACCAAATACCGTTGACCAGAATTTGTAAGTATTTAAGTATATCTAGAAGTACTTATTACTATCACAAACGACATCCTGAAAAATTTAACTTAAATCAAATTGAACAAGAAATTCAAAATATATATATAAAAACTAAGTTTTTATACGGTTATCGTAAAATACATGCCTTAATAAATAGACACTTTAAATGCAGTATTAGTAAGGTTCAAAGGATTATGGCTAAATATGGATGGGGTTGTCGTGTTAAGAGAAAGAAAACACATCGACCAGGTAATCCGTTTAAACAGTTTGGCAATTTAATCAATCGTGACTGGAACGTTAAACTACCTAAGCGTAAGTTAACTACTGATATTACCTATATCCCTTGTGGAAATAAAATGTTGTATTTATCTACAATCATGGATAGTTTTAATTCAGAAATTATCGCTCATCAAATTTCAAATCATCAAGATACTCAGTTAGCAATATCTACACTTGATCAACTGGGTTCTTTAAATGGCGCTATTTTACATAGTGATCAAGGTTCTACTTATACTTCACGTGAATTTTATGAGTTGGCACGCAAAAAAGGCGTCATCAGAAGCATGTCCCGTAAAGGAACACCAGCTGATAACGCCCTTATTGAATCATTCCATGCCAACCTAAAAGCTGAAATGATATACACTAAGACTAAACCTAAAGGTTTAGAATCTACAATCAAGTGTATAGATGATTATATCAAATTTTGGAATAATAAACGAATTCTAACAAAATTGGGCAACCAATCACCGGTAGAATACAGAAAATTAGTTACCCAATAAGCAATTAGAAAGCTGCTTTTATTTATTTGTTCAAAATAATGGTTGCAGTTCCAAAAACGATGTCTTTTTTATTTACTTATTTTTGTTGCGACGAAATACGAATGTGAAGATTGATACCATTAACATTGCTAAACCGGATAGGGTATAAGCAATTCCAGATTTTTCACCAGTTTGTGGTAATTTATTAACATTGTCATTGTTGACGTTGTTAACAACGCTAGCAGGCTTGTTTTGGTGATTGATAGTTATCGGAGTATCTTTACTGCTTACAGAGTTTGATTTAGCTGATTTGTTAATTTTCGCTTTTTTATTAGCATTTTTGTTGTTACGTTTAATAAAATTATTGGAATTTGATTTGTTACCTTTGTGTCCATTGATTGTAATTTTGTTGGAAGCTGATTTTTTGTTGTTAAATGCTAATTTTTCATCATCTTGATTGCGTTCTTTACGATGATTTGATGGAGCAGCATTACTATTTGTGTTGCTTTCACTATTATTGTTATCCTTTTTGTTTATATCGATTGTGCCTTGTGATTGATTGTTTTGGCTGTCTTTAATTTTAGCATCATCTTCAGCAGGTGCTGATGGTTGTTCATTATTACCACTTGGTGTTTTTTCAGATGAAGAAGTTTCTTTTTTTTCTTTACCTTCTGATTTTTCGCTAGTTGTATTATCATCTTTATCATAATAAAGATTAATTAAAGTGTTGTTATTTTCATCTTTAGTTTCATCTTTATTGTGGAATGTGTATCCTTCTATTTTACTAGGTTCTATATTAAAACTAGAGAACTCATATTTAGGTTCTTCGGCAATTGGGTCTCCATATTCATTAAAATATTGAATTTCACCATTTTTATTGAATGCTTTAATGTATTTAATATTATTAATTTCATTATAGCTATTTTTGATGTTGTTCCCTTTCATGTCTAAGTATCTTACTGTACGAATAAAATCTTTTGATACATTCTCAGCAAGGACATAATAAAAGTTAATTTCATTGACTTCACTCTTATACTCTACGGACACATCTGATGGGCTATCTTTGGTTAACGAATTATTATCAACTTTTAATAAAACCCATTTATCACTGTTAGTATCTTGTTCTATTTTGTCCTTTTTTATTTTGTCTTCGGCACCTTTATAATTGGACATTGTTTCCAATGAAACTAGTTTATCTCCATGATAAACTTTTACAATTGCTATTTTAGTTGCAGTTATTGCTTGTTGTCCGGTAGTAGAACTATTTTGAGATACTGAAACATCCATATTTATGCCATTATTTGAGTTTTTAAGTTCTACCAAGAAAACAGCATCAGACTTTGCACCATTTAATTGCGATATTGTTGTTGAATCGTTTGATGATGATACTTCAGTTGAACTGTTATCAATCACTTTATTTATTTGCTCTGATGGAAATCTAAATTTCATATCATCATGTACCCTATAATATTGCAAATAGATATTAGGTTTAACTAATTGATTATTATCATCTACGTGTTTTTTAATTATATCTTCAGTTTGATGATTATCTTGTTCAGAGTTGTCTAGTTCTTCATCATGTTTATAAAATTTCATATTAGTATGAATAAAGTGATTATGAGTAGAGTCTCTTTGGGACCAATCTTTAATTTGAAGAAATGGTGCATGTCCTTCACTATTTCCTAATCCTATTGTAGCCATAGGATCGCCATTTTTTTCTTCCACTCCACTATCAACACTGGAAAATGTCCATTTTAAATCATAATTTTCAACGCCTTTTTCTGAATTAACTTTCAAGGCGTTTGTAATGTATAGGTATGTATTATTATCATCCGATAAATCACCTTTGTTTAGACGTAGTCCATAATCAAAATCGATTTTATCATCGAGTTTTCTTATTAAATGAGTACTATTATCTTCTATATCAACTTTTTGACCTTTTTTTATAAAATAAACTTTACTATCTTCATATATATATGGAATTTGATCATAGTCCTTATTAACGTTATCATCTTGTTCATGAATTGTGGGTTTTTGTTGTACGTCTACATTTTTTTGGCTATTTTTTAATTTGCAAGTGATTTTTAAATTCTTAGGTCCAATTGCTGGCCCTTGTGCTACTGAACCAACTCCCGCTTTTTCATCTACTGATCCTTGTGCTACTGAACCAACTCCCGCTTTTTCATCTACTGATCCTTGTGCTACTGAACCAACTCCCGCTTTTTCATCTACTGATCCTTGTGCTACTGAATCAACTCCCGCTTTTTCATCTACTGATTCTTGTGCTACTGAACCAATTCCCGCTTTTCCCTCTGCTGATCCTTGTGCTACTGAATCAACTCCCGCTTTTTCATCTACTGATCCTTGTGCTATCGAATCTGTTTTTGCTTTTCCATCTGCTTCTGAGATCATTTGTTCCTTTTTTGTATTCGCTGTATTATTTTGTTTTAATGATGTTGTAGCATCTTGATTTTGAACTGTGTTAGATTTGTCGTCATTTGCCTTAGCGTTTGGATTGTTTAAGTATCCAGTTGCTAAAGTTAATGCTAGAGCTGATGTGATTGAGTATTTTACTAATTTGTTTTTACTAATTTTCATTTATTATCTCCTATTTTTTAGTTTCATTCTTTAAACTTTTTTTCAACTATTCGTACTATTATTTATATAAAATTTAACTTTTATATATTATTATTAATATATATGTATGTCAAATGCTGATAAAGATTTTTTGTAATTCTTTTGTAATGATTTTAATACTAACTAATTGTTAGTTAATGTTTTATATAGATGAATACTTTTATGTGGGCTTTTTATATATATAAAATAGGAAACAATTTAATTTAAACCGATTATTTTTTTATTAATTTGTAATATAATTATTTTTATAAATATGTATAAATATATTTATATTATTACGAATAAGAGGTTAGATTGATGAAAAAAATTAAATACATATTGGCTATTTTTACCGTTTTAATAGGGATTGGGGCATCAAATCCATTAGTACAAGCTGAAACCTATGTATACACTACGCAAACTGGAAAACACTATTTTTATAATGCGCATGATCGAGGTTTATCCCATGCTAAGAAGGTATATCGTGAACCATTATCAAAAGCTAAGGCGCGTGGCTTAACGCTATCGGCGACTGAACAGCATACAGCTAAACATAAACATCGCGTAGTAGTCCGTAAAATGAAAGTTAAGCGTATTAAACGTATTCATGCAACCGGCAACAAAAAGTTGCTGGATAATCACCAGATTACGTTAATTAATCATAATCATCCTAATTTTAAAAAAACTGATTTAACTTTAAAACATGGTGCTTGGGCTAAATATGGCCACTTAGATCACTTAAATCGAGCAACGGCAGCAAATGCAATGTTAAACAAATCTTTAATGCCCAAAGTCAAACGCGAACCATTATATGTTGATCCTACTGCTTGGCATAATAAACGTGCTAATGGTGACTGGTTATACAATCGTAGCCATTTAATTGGTTACCAGTTTACTGGTCAAAACAATAATTTGCGTAACTTAATTACCGGGACGCGAGCTTTAAATGATCCGGGTATGAGTAGTTATGAAAATCAAGTTTCTGCTTATCTACGCATGAACAAGCACCATTATGTACGCTATGCAGTAATTCCACATTTTAAAGGGGATAATTTATTAGCTTCTGGGGTACAAATTATGGCTCAATCGATTGGTAATAATGATGTTCACTTTAATATTTACATTAAAAATGAAGAACCGGGTTTTATTTTGAATTATAAAAATGGTACTAGTCGTGTGGGGTAAAATAAAAAGCTTTGCGAATTATTTCGCAAAGCTTTATTTTATTCATACTCACTTAATTTATTTTTGATAGAAACGCTAGTTGAGTAGTTAATAAAGTCTATAATTGATGCTTTCTCAATTAGTTCGTTTTTAAAACGCGAGTATTCTAAATATTCGTTATATTCATTGCCCCAATAAAATAAAATTTGTTGTATAAAATGTTCAATTGTACACTTCATTTTAAAAGCTCGAGATTTTTGTCGCAATATGTAATCAACTTTGCTTTTTAATCTGATACTAATCGAGCTATTGATTTGAACATTGATATATTCATCATTGACGTCAGGCATAATTTTACAGTTAGGATTATATACAATCCATGAACGATTGTTACTATTTCGATTTACTTTTTGTAGGGGTAGTAACAAGAATCGATTATATAAGAAGGGTGGATTATTGTGAAATCCTAAAAAACTAGCTAATCTTTTATTATTTTCTTGATTAGTTAATTGCCTATGGTTCCAAAAGGGCTTTAATAAAGTATTGGTAGTAGCTTCAGTCATTATAAATCCATAGGGATATTCAATAATAATACTATTGTACTTTTGATACTTACCTTTTATATCAATTATTAAAATAGTTTTACTTAAGTTTAATTGATAGTTTTTAACTTTACGGTGCACGTTGCTGGGGGATATCTTTTCAATATTGATGATTGAACCAAGTTGATTTTTTTCGATGAGTTTTTTATCGACAGAATCAAGAATAATGGAAACCTCCTAGTGATTTAAAAGACGCATAAGTTATAAATATAGCAGATTTCATCTATTAATACAATCTTATATCAACAATATTCATTATTTTATCGTATTATATAGGTAATTAGCGATATTAATCGCGATTTCTTGATAGGTTTTAGCGGTTGGATGGAGATGACTATCGTTTAATTTATTTTGATAATTATCATCTGTAATCATCATTGGATTCCATTCGCGCCAGTCTAAAGTGGGAATATTTAAAACTTGATAAGTTAACTTTAAAGCGTCTATCAAATCACTAAATGTATAACCACCCATCCCTAAAACATCATCGGCATTCTTATAGTTATCATATCTTGGCGTAGGTAAAATTCCGTAAATTTGCAGATTGGGATTAGCTTGTCGAATGCGATTTAAATTATTAGCGAGGGTGAGACTAACATCTTCAAGGGCAGTCTTGCGATGTCCATAGTCGTTAGTTCCATAAAAACACAAGACCAATTGGTAATTTTCCCAATTAATATTAGCTACTTTGCTAGTCATATCGATTTCTTGAGGTCCAGTGATGGTGGCACCGTTTTCACCAGTATTGGTAACTTTAGTTTGTAAATAATAGGCTAACCATTTAGGATAATTTTGTTCTAGTACTGTATATCCGTCATAACCTTTAGTGATAGAATCGCCAATTGTTATAATATTATAATTATTCAAATTAAAAGTCTTTTTCAATATGATAACCTCCTTAAAAATTAATTATATTATTTTGGAACCGGTTGAAAAAAGATCATTAAATTGTTACGATAAAGGTACTTATTGATATGGGGAGAAGTAATTTACCAAGCGATAAATATTAATATAATTATCCATGTTTTTACCGCCAAAAACAAATTACTTTTCATATTGTTAATCTAGTTAGTATAGACTTAACTACCATTAATTATGACTAAATAAATGAGGCGAAAACAAATCGAAAGCTCTTCCAAATGGATACTTAGTATAATCTTCCTTATTGATAATTAGGCTTATGAATTTTATTTCATAAAAATTTGTAAGCCTATTTTATATGGAAATGTTATAATATAGATCCTTGGCAGGGGCATCAACTAGCTACACTTTTTATAAGTGTAGCTTTTTTGATATTTTGGCGAGGAAACACGTTCTTTTAAGGACGTGATGAATCGCCTATTATTTTGCACTAAACACACATGGTTAGATAAAATAGTGTTATAATAATTGTATGAAAGATACTAAAATAATTACATATGGTAGAACATCTGTCTTTAACTTAAATTATCACATCATATGGGGAACTAAATACCGCAACCGCGTTCTAAAAGGAAATGTTGAGGTTGTATTAAAGAAAACATTACTTGAAGTTGCTTTAAAATACGGTTTTAGTATTGACCATATGGAAATTGGTAAAGATGACTATATTCACTTATTGATCAGCGCACCCCCAAAGCTATCTGTAACTAATATTGTAAGGTGGCTTAAAGGAATTAGCGCATGGCGGTTATTCCACGAATGCCCTGAGTTACAAAACAGTTATTGGAAAAAAGCCAATCGTCATTTGTGGTCTCCCAGTTACTATGTTGAAAGTATAGGAACGACAAACCAACGAGCAGTAGCTAAATATATTGATGACCAACGTGCAAAGGAAGTGAAATTAGATGACTCTACGAGCCATTAAAACACGGATATATCC
>NZ_BPLL01000022.1 GCF_019656235.1 Apilactobacillus xinyiensis
TAGTTGAATATTTTGACATAAAAAAACCGCCTTAAAAAATTAGATATTATGTCTAACTTTTTTAAGGCGGTACAAAATAGTCCTTTTTTATTATTTATTACCATTGATAGCATCTTTCATTTTTTCGAAGAAACCACCATTTTTATATTCTTTATCACCACTAGCTTCAGCAAATGCTTGTAAAGCTTGTTTTTGGCGTTTATTCAAGTTCTTAGGTGTTACAACTTTAATATGAACATGTTGATCACCATTACCATTACTATTTAATTTAGGAACACCTTTGCCACGTAAACGGAAAGTAGTTCCAGTTTGAGTTCCAGCTGGAATCTTCAATTCAACATCACCGTGAACTGTTTTAACCGGAATTTCACAACCTAAAGCTGCTTGAGCAAATGAAATTTCTTGTTGATAGTCTAAATTATAGCCATCTCGTTCAAATTCATTACTCTTTTTAACTTGGAAAATAATAAATAAGTCACCGTATGGTCCACCGTTAGTCCCAGCTTCACCTTGGCCTTGCAATCTCATTTGTTGACCATCATCTACACCAGCTGGGATATCAACCTCAACTTCATGTTTTTGATCAGTCTTACCAGCACCACCACAAGTAGGGCATTTTTCTTTAATTTCCTTACCAGAACCATTACATACCGGACAAGGGCGTTGTGTTTGCATTCTACCTAATGGTGTATTACTTACAGCAGTTACATAACCACTTCCATTACAGTTATGACAAGTTTCTGGATGTGTACCAGGTTTGGCACCATTACCATGACAGGTGTCACACTGTGCTTCACGATTATATTTAATCGTGGTTTTTTTACCAAAAATAGCGTCTTCAAAGTTTAGAGTCATTTGATATTGAAGGTCTCGACCTGGTTGAGGCGCATTAGGATCACGCCTTGCACGTTGTCCGCCACCAAAGAAAGAACCAAAAATATCGCTAAAGTCACCAAAGCCGCCAGCGCCACCGAATCCACCGGCACCGCCACCAAAGCCGCCACCGAATCCTTGTGGACCATCAGCAGAACCATATTGATCATAATTGGCACGCTTATCTTTATCACCTAATACTTCATAAGCTTCAGTTATTTCCTTAAATTTCTTTTCCGCATCAGGTGCTTTATTTAAATCGGGATGATACTTTTTAGACAATTTTCGATATGCATGCTTAATATCACTATCACTAGCATCTCTAGAAACGCCTAAAATCTCATAATAGTCTTTACTAGCCATTTTGAATCCCCCACAATATTTTATTCAAAAGTCATGCTAAGAGTAGCATACTGTTAAATAAAAAGCCAAAGCCTAACGAGTCAGACTTTGACTTCTTATTCACTCATTAGTAATTACATTAATCGTGAATTACTTTTTATCTTTATCATCATTTACTTCGTGGAAATCACCATCAACGGTACTATCGTCTTTCTTAGATGAATCACCATCTGAAGCAGATGCATCTTGGCCATTTTGACCTTCAGCTTGTTTTTGTTGATACAACTTAACTGCTACGGCTTGAACTTCTTTGCTTAGTTCTTCCTTCTTAGCTTTCATATCATCTAAGTTGTTGTCTTCTTTAGCTTTCTTCAATGCATCTTCAGCATCTTTAACTCTCTTGATTTCGTCTTCAGATACTTTACCTTCAACTTCTTTCAAAGTCTTATCAGTTTGGAAGATAAGTTGATCAACTTCATTCTTCAAGTCAACTTCTTCTTTACGTTTCTTATCTGCTTCTTCGTTCTTTTGAGCTTCATCCATCATCTTATTGATTTCATCATCTGAAAGACCATTGGAATCTTTAATGGTAATGTTTTGTGACTTACCAGTACCCTTATCTTTAGCAGATACGTTAACAATACCATTCTTATCAATATCGAATTTAACTTCGATTTGAGGAACACCACGAGGTGCAGCAGGAATATCTGTTAATTGGAATTGACCTAAAGTCTTGTTATCGGCAGCCATTGGACGTTCACCTTGTAAGACATGAATATCTACGGCAGGTTGATTGTCAGCAGCGGTTGAGAATACTTGTGATTTAGAAGTAGGAATAGTTGTATTACGGTCAATTAATTTAGTAAATACACCACCCATAGTTTCAATACCTAATGATAGTGGAGTAACATCAAGCAATACAACATCTTTAACATCACCAGTTAAAACTCCACCTTGTACAGCAGCACCTAAAGCAACTGCTTCATCAGGGTTAATTGAATGGTTAGGTTCTTTACCAGTCCAGTTTTTAACAGCTTCTTGAACAGCTGGAATTCTAGTAGAACCACCATTTAAAATAACTTCATCAATATCAGAAGTTTGTAGACCAGCATCTTTCAATGCATTTTCAAATGGAACTCTAGTCTTGTCAACTAAGTCAGAAGTTAATTCGTTGAACTTAGATCTGCTTAATGATGTTTGCAAATGAAGTGGACCATTTTCACCAGATGAAATGAATGGTAGGCTGATTTCAGTTTCAGAAACACCAGAAAGGTCTTTCTTAGCTTTTTCAGCAGCATCCTTTAATCTTTGTAATGCCATCTTATCTTTTGATAAGTCTACTCCATTTTCTTTCTTAAAGTTATCGATTAACCAATCCATAACTTTTTTATCAAAGTCATCACCACCAAGATGAGTATCACCATTAGTAGATAGAACTTGGAATACACCGTCACCTAATTCAAGTACAGAAACATCAAAAGTTCCTCCACCTAAATCATATACTAAAACTTTTTCATCTTTATCTTGTTTGTCTAAACCATAAGCTAAAGCTGCAGCAGTTGGTTCGTTAATGATACGTTTAATATCAAGTCCAGCAATTTTACCAGCATCTTTAGTAGCTTGACGTTGGGCATCGTTAAAGTAAGCAGGAACTGTAACAACTGCTTCACTAACTGTATCACCCAAGTAATCTTCAGCAAATCCCTTAATGTATTGTAAAATCATTGCAGAAATTTGTTGAGGTGTGTATTTTTTACCATTTACATCAACTGTGTAATTTTGTTCACCCATGTGACTCTTAATTGATGCAATAGTATTAGGGTTAGTAATCATTTGGCGTTTTGCAACTTCACCAATTTGAGTTTCGTTATCCTTAAATGCTACGACAGAAGGAGTAGTTCTTGATCCTTCAGGATTTGTAATAATTTTTGGTTCTTTACCTTCAAGAACAGCCACAGCAGAGTTAGTTGTTCCAAGGTCAATTCCGATAATCTTGTTACTTGCCATAATTAATTCCTCCTAATTTTTATTATTGAGCTACAACAACCATGGCTGGACGTATAACTCGATCAGATAATTTATATCCCTTTTGTAAAACTTTAACTACTGTATCAGCTGGATGCTCTTCATCAGCAGTTTCAGTTTGAACAGCTTGGCAAAGATTTGGATCAAATTTCTCGTTTAAAGGATTAATTGATTCAATATCATTTTCTCCAAGTGCTTTGTTAAAATGGCTAATTACCATTTCAACACCTTTTTTCAATTGTTTACCACCATCATCATTCACTTCAACTTCAACTGCTCGTTGTAAGTTGTCAATGACTGGTAAAATAGATGATGCTAACTTTTGACCATCATATTTAAGCATGCTAGCTTTCTCACGTTTAAAGCGAGTCTGCATATTTTGCATTTCAGCTTCAGATCTCAAATATTTATCAGAAAGTTCATCTACTTTAGTTTCTAATTCTTTAATTTTTTTGTCTTCAGGAGATACTTCTTTGTCTTTAGCTTTCTTTGAAGAATTATCTTTCACTGATTCAGAATTAGTTTGCTCTTTCTTAGATGAAACCTTTTGATCAGTATTCTTTTCTTCTTTATCTTTAGCCATTTGAATCCTCCTTTATCAGTCATAATGATTATAGTATTGCAATAACTTTTTAGACAATTCATCGCTAAAGCCATTAACAATACTAATTATCTTAGAATATGGCATTCTCGTAGGACCCAGAATTGCTATCATACCTTTTCCATATGGGCCTACATCATATGAACCAGTGATAACACTGTAGTTCTTAAGTAGGTCATCATTAGTTTTAGGACTAATTTTTACAGATATAGGGTCACGAGGATTACTAAGCATTTTAGAAACATCATCATCCCGATTAAGCAAAGCATAAAGTGGTTTTATATAACTAAAATCGGTATCATCAACAAAGTCTAATAAATTAAGTTGACCACCAATATAGTACTTATCACGATTTACCTCGCTTAACACATCATAAAAAGTATCTAAAAATCCATTAGGTGACTTAATATACTTACTAATTTCTTGCCTAATTTCATTTTTTAACTTACTAATTACAATTGGAATGGGTTTACCAACGAGTTTACTATTAATAACTTTGACCACAGCCTCAAGCTGATCTCCGGTAACATTATCAGGAATATGAAAAATTTGATTTTCTATATCTTGATTATCAGTTACAATAATGGCCATTACTTGACGATTACCTAACGGAACCAACCTAAAGCCCTCTAACTTACTACTCATCGCTTTTTCTGGTTTAAGAGTTAAAGCTGTATAGTTAGTAAGATTAGAAAGAATGTTAGCTGAATGTTTAACAATCTCATCAATTTTATGAAATTTACCATCCAAAGATTTTTTAATTGTTAAAAGCTCATCATTAGTAAGTGGTGTCGATGCTAGTAAATTATCAACGTAGTAACGATATCCATCATTGGATGGAACTCTACCCGAAGAAGAATGAGTTTTGTTAATTAATCCCATTTTCTCAAGGTAAGCCATTTCGTTTCTAATAGTTGCAGAACTAACATGTATCGGCAGTTGATTTGATAAAACTTTAGAACCAACAGGCACGCCAGACAATGTATAGTCATTTATAATAACTCGCAAAATCATTTTTTGCCTATCACTAAGTATCAATCAATCACCCCTTTTTAGCACTTAAGGTTGATAAGTGCTAACCACATATATAATTTAACAAAAGGTCAGTTATAAGTCAAGAATTGAACTCAAGAATATCAAACATTTTCAAAGAACTTTTCTGTTACCATTTTATCGTGATTCATTTGCAAGATTAAGTTATCTATTCCCGTAAACTTTACTTGATTTCTAATTTTGTATAACCATTTAACTTGGACATTTTCACCGTATACATTGCGATTAAAATTAAGTAAATTTATTTCCAATGTAATTGGATTATTATCACCAAAGGTTTCATTTCTACCAATTGAAGCCATTCCTTTAAACCACTCATTACCAATTTTTACTTTGGTAACATACACTCCAATTGAAGGCATCATTTGTAAACCATCATAGTCAATATTTATAGTTGGATATCCTAGTTCACGGCCACGAGCATATCCATGTACAATTACCCCTTCATTGTAAAAAGGTCGGCCTAGTAGTTTATTAACAGTTTTAATATGTCCCGACTCTAAATTACGTCTAATTCGAGTAGAACTAACCTTCTTGTTATCACTTAAATCAGCTGAAACCTTAACAACTGAAAATCGATTATCAGCATAGTGAGGTAATCTATCCATATCTGCATCTTTATCACCATAGGTATGATCAAAACCAGCTACTACTGTATCAGCATTAAATCGATTAATTAAATAATTATCAACAAAGTTTTGTGGACTTTGAGCTTGAAAGCTATAACTATAATTAATGTAAAATACATAATCCACACCTAAATGCTCTAAAATGTTCATCTTAGTTCGATAAAGTGTAATATATCTTTTATCATTGCCATCCATTTTCTTATAAACTAATTCTGGCTTATGATCATAGGTAATTACCGCTAAAGGTAATCCCTTTTGTTCAGCTATTTTTCTAGCTGTATTAATAACTTTTTGATGTCCTAAATGTACACCATCAAAAAATCCCATAGCAATAACTAATGGCGTATCAAAATGAAATTGTTCATGTGTTGAATGGTTAATTTTAATTATTTCCAATATTATTAACTCCTAATTAACATTAAACATTTTTTCTGGTTTATATATATTTTTTGTTGAATCAAAATAATATAACGCTTTAATGTCATTTTCATATGTTAACACAAGATAGTCATCATTTTGATTAATGACACTTGAAGACAAGAATCCACCATTTTTAACAATTTTCCATTGCTTAGGAGTTAAGTCAATATGCTTAAAATTAATTAAAGCATGATCAATTGAATATACAATATTCGAAAAATCATTATTTTTAGCTGCTGATTCAATTTCTTTCAGAGTTACCGTTTTATCTATATCAAAATTTCCACTTTTAATACGAGTTAAGTCAGACATAACAGCTGGTATGCCAAATTTCTTACCAAAGTCAACTGCTAAAGTTCTAACATAGGTTCCTTTACCACAACCAACTTCAAAATAAATAGTTTGTTGTTGCTTATCTGTATCATAAATAGAAGGTTTAGTTTGTTTAAAGTAATCAATCCTAACTTTTCTTTCAGGCCTTTCAACTTCTAAGCCTTCTCTAGCATATTCATACAGTCTTTTACCTTTAACCTTAACTGCTGAATAAATAGGTGGTATTTGTATTAATTCCGGTTGAACAAATTCGTTTAAAGCCGTATTGATTTGGTCATCATTTAATGGCTTTAAAAGTGCCTGTTGATCAACAAGTTCACCATCTAAATCTTCGGTAGTAGTGGAAAAGCCAAGAGTAATACTACCTCGATAAATTTTCCCTGAATTCATTAAATAATCTACTACTTTAGTTCCATTTCCTAAACAAATGGGCAAAACTCCGTCAACATTAGGGTCAAGCGTTCCACTATGACCAATTTTCTTCATTTTTAGGATACCTCTTAGTTTTCTAACACAATCAAAACTAGTCATCCCACGTTCTTTAAACAGTGGTATTATTCCGTTAAGCATAATTTCCTCCTAAAATTTCTTCTTAGAAAAATTATATCATAATAAAAAAAGAGCTTGTTATAACCAACAAGCTCTTTTTTAAATTATTTATCTTCACGTTTTAATTTATTAATCAATTGATCAATCTTACTTCCATATTGAATTGAATTATCTAAAGCAAATTTAATTTCTGGTGTTTTATAAATACTTAATCTAGAACCTAGTTCACCACGAATTAATGGTGTCGCTTTTTCTAAACCTTTTTGTGTATTTTCTTCATCAGCATCTTTATCAGATAAAATACTGTAATAGATTGTTGATTGTTGTAAATCACCAGTTACATCTACTCCGGTAATTGTAACTCCATCTACTCGTGGGTCACGAACACGTTTTAACAATATGTCATTAACTTCACGTTGGATTTCTTGTTCTAATCTACCAACTCTGTAATTTTGTGTCATAAATTACACTCCCTTTTAGTAATAATTACTATTTAACAGGAACTTGTTTCATTTCATAAGCTTCAATGACATCACCAATTTTAATATCATTATAGTTTTCAATAGTAATACCACATTCAAATCCTTGTTTAACTTCTTTAGCATCGTCTTTGAAACGTTTCAAACTATCAATGTCACCACTATAGATAACTACGTTGTCACGAATTAATCTTAACTTACTATCATTCTTAACAACTCCATTAGTTACCATTCCACCAGCAATCGTACCAATCTTAGATGCCTTATAAATTTGTCTAACTTCCACTTCACCTGTAACTTCTTCAGTGTATTTAGGAGCTAGCATTCCTTTCATCGCAGATTCAACTTCATCAATAGCATCATATATAACTTGATGCAAACGAATGTCAACACTATCAGCATCAGCTTGAATCTTAGCTTGTGGTGTAGGTCTAACGTTAAAACCAATAATAATTGCATTACTTGCTTCAGCTAACGCAACATCACTTTCATTAATTGCACCAACGGAACTGTGCACAATGTTTACCTTAACACCTTTTACATCAATTTTTTCTAAACTAGAACTAATTGCTTCTACTGAACCACGAACATCAGCCTTAATAATTACAGCAACTTCTTTCATGTCACCTTCTTTAAGTGATTCAAATAAGTTGTCTAAAGTAACACTATTATTCTTTTTACGTTCTTCAACTTGAGCTTCTTTAGCACGTTCTTCACCAGCTGCACGCGCAGTCTTTTCGTCATCAAATACAACGAAACGGTCACCAGCCTTTGGTACATCGTTTAAACCGGTAATTTCTACTGGAGTTGATGGTTTAGCAGTATCAATTTCTTTGTTATTTTCGTTGTTCATAGTACGAACTCGTCCAAAAGTGTCACCAACAACAATTGGGTCACCCACGTGCATTGTACCTTGTTGAATTAATAAAGTAGCTACCGGACCACGACCACGATCCAAACGAGCTTCAATTACTGAACCAGCAGCGTGTTGTTTAGGATTAGCCTTAAGTTCCATCACATCTGCTTGTAATAAAATCATGTCTAATAATTCATCAACATTAGTTCCCATCTTAGCAGAGATTTTAACAAAAATAGTATCTCCACCCCAGTCTTCAGGAACTAAGCCATATCCAGTAAGTTGTTCAATAACATGGTCAGGGTTAGCACCTGGTTTATCAATTTTATTAACAGCAACTATAACTGGAGTTTCGGCAGCTTTAGCATGGTTAATAGCTTCAATAGTTTGTGGCATAACACCATCATCAGCAGCTACTACTAAAATAGTTATATCGGTAACATCAGCACCACGAGCTCTCATTTCAGTAAAGGCAGCATGTCCTGGAGTATCTAAGAATGTAATGTTTTTATTATCGTGTTTAATTTGGTACGCACCAATAGCTTGAGTAATTCCACCGGCTTCACCAGATGTAATATGAGAATGTCTTAAGTAATCTAGTAAGGTAGTTTTACCGTGGTCAACATGTCCCATGATAGTAACAACCGGAGCTCTTGCTTCTTGGTATTTAGTATTGTTGTTTTCTTCTTCAAAGAATTTATCAATATCAGAAACATTAACTTCTTGTTTTTCTTCAGCACCAATACCATAATCAGCAGCCAATAACTCAATAGTTTCTTTATCTAGAGAGACATTTTGGTTAACCATAACACCCAACATAAATAATTTCTTAACAATTTCAGCAGGTTCACGGTGTAATAACTTACCAATTTCTTGAGCATTCATACCAACTGAATATACCAAAGTTTCTGGCAATGGTCTTTCTTTTCGTTGATTAGACTTATTCTCTTTATGAATTTGACGAATACGTTGATTCTTAGTATACATACCGCTAAATTTATTATGACGGTTAAACTTATTACGTTTCTTATTAAAACGTTTTTTATTATTTTTACCCTTGTTATCACCACTAGCATGATTATTATTGCTAGTGTGACTGTTATTTACATGATTGGTGGTATTGCTTTTATTAGCTGTACTTTTATTGTCATGATTTGGTTTGTTAGTGTCATTATTATTAGTATGATTTTGGCCACCATTATGCGGATGGTTATTATGGTGGTTATTGTTATTGTGATAATTATTCTTTTTATGATTGTTTTTGTTTTTAGCAAAAAATTCACGGATTTGCTTTTCTTCATTGTCACCTAAAGTTGACATATGGTTTTTAACATCAAAACCCCTTTCTTTAGCTTTATCCAAAATTTTCTTACTATCTACTCTAATTTCTTTTGACAATTCATAAATTCTTTTTTTACCCATATCATCACGTTCCTTTTTCATTATTTTGCATTGTTAATTCAGATAATTTCTTAGAAAAGCCTAAATCATTTATGCCTAAAATAGTTCTCTGCATCCCAATAGCATCACTAATTTGTGCTTTATTAAAAGAACAATTAGTTGGGATTTTATAAAATTTAGCTTTATCATTAAATTTTTTATAAACTGAACTACCTGTATCACTAGCAATTAAAAGAAAGCGAACTTTATTCTTTTTAATTGCACTCAATATAATATCTTCACCAGTAACTACTTTACCAGCTCTTCTAGCAATTCCTATTAAATTAAGAATTTTCTTATTTACAATATTATTTTCCATCGCCAAATAATTGCTTTCTTGCCTGTTTATGGTCAATATATTCAATTAAATCATCATAAAATTTATCATCTAATTTTACAGCAAAAACTTTGTCAAATGTTCGAGCTTGCTTAGCTTTTTTAGCAATTTCAACGTCAATGGAAACATAAGCTCCACGACCGGATTTTTTACCTGTTTCATCAACAGAAACATTGTTTTCTTTATCCCTAACAATTCTAACTAATTCTTTTTTTGGAGCCATTTCTCCAGTTACAATATCTTTTCGCATAGGAATCTTTCTACGTTTCATGTGCAATCCCCTTTCTTATTGATATTATACGATTAATTAATCATTATCTTCAATTATATCAGATGAGTCACCGGAAACCTCGGATTCAGATTTAATGTCAATCTTGTAGCCAGTAAGTTTAGCAGCTAAGCGTGCATTTTGACCTTTTTTACCAATAGCTAAAGATAATTGATAATCTGGAACAATCACTGTACAAGCACGTTCATTTTCTGAGTCAAAAATAACATCTACTACTTCTGACGGATTAAGGGCATTAGCAATGTATTGAGCATTATCATCAGTCCATTCAACCACATCCATGTTTTCACCACTTAATTCATTTACGATAGTTTGTACTCTTTGACCACGAGTACCAACTGTAGTTCCGACAGGATCAATGTCAGCATTATTAGAACGAACAGATACTTTGGCTCTGTCACCGGCTTCTCTGGCAATTGAAACGATTTCAACTGTTCCATCATAAATTTCTGGAACTTCTTCTTCAAATAATCGTTTTAACAAACCTGGAGCAGTACGACTAACAAAAACTTGTGGTCCCTTAGTAGCATCTTCAACTTTATTTACATATACCTTAACTTTGTCTTGTGGACGGTAAATTTCGCCAGGAATTTGATCACTAACTGGCATTACAGCCTCTACTTGACCTAAGTCAACATATACAAAATGACCATCTTGGCGTTCTACTTCACCAGTTATCAATTCATCTTGATACTTACTAAATTTGTTGTAGACCATGGTTCTTTCAGCTTCACGAACACGTTGCATGATAACTTGCTTAGCAGTTTGTGCAGCAATTCTACCGAAGTTTTTAGGAGTCACTTCAAACTTAATTTCATCATCTAATTCATAACCCTTATTAAGTTCTAATGCATCTTTTATGCTAACTTCTAATCGACTATCTACAACTTCTTCAACTACTTTTTTTACTGCATAAACATGAATGTTACCCTTTTTGTCATCAAATTCTACTTCAACATTTTGGGCTTGACTATAATTACGTTTATAAGCAGATGTTAAAGCTGCTTCTAATGCTTCAATGATTATTTCTTTTTTTATGCCTTTATCTTCTTCTAAAGAATTTAAAGCACTAACTAATTCTTTACTCATTATTCTTCTCCTTAATCAAATTTAATTGCTAATCTAGCTTTAGCAATTGAACTTTTTGGTATTTCCACTGTTCTCATAACACTTTTATCATTATATTCAACAAATAAAGTATCATCTTGAATATCTTTTAAAGTTCCTTCAAAAACTTTATTACCCTTAATTGGTGCATAAAGTGACACATTTACATATTCTCCAATCGCACTTTGAAAGTCAGAATCTTTCTTTAAAGGACGTTCTGCTCCGGGAGAAGAAACCTCTAGGTAATATGCTTGAGGAATAGGATCTGGTTCAATGCTATCTAATTTTTCACTTAATTCATCAGATACCAAAGCACAATCCTCAATTGTAATACCACCTGTTTTGTCAATATAAACTCTTAAATACCAGCTACCACTTTCACTAACAAATTCAATGTCATATAAATAAAAATCATATTTTTCTAAAATTGGTTTTAATAATTGAGTTACGGTTTCAGTTACTTTGCTCAAAAGAATACCTCCTAATCTTTAAATATTAGTCCAATAAAAAGAGCGAGCATCCCTGCTCACTCGTTTAAGTACTCTATATCTCTCCTAATAGAGTAACACAAAAACATAAAGTTCTCAATTAGAAATCAAACAGACTCAATTGATTTTCATCTGGTAAACCTTTTAATACGTTATTTAAATCCATAAATTCAATTAACTTCTTAGAAACTTTACCACGCTTAGACAAATCTTCTTTTGATATAAAAGGCTTGTCCTCACGAGCAGCCACAATTTGTTTAGCTACATTTAACCCTAATCCTGGTACTGATCTAAATGGTGCTATCAAATTGTTGCCTTCAATTAACCATTTAGATGCGTCTGATTTGTTTAAATCTATCATTTTAAAACCAAAACCACGTTCCAACATTTCGTTAGCTAATTCTAAAACAGTTAATAAATTCTTTTCTTTAGCAGAAGCATCGTTGCCCTTATCAGTAATCTCTTTCATTGCTGACTTAACTGCATCTTTACCATGACACATTGAAACAATGTCAAAGTCATCTGCTCGCACTGAAAAATAAGCACAATAATATACTAATGGGAAATAAACCTTAAAGTAAGCAACTCTTAAAGCCATCAAAACATAGGCTGCCGCATGCGCTCTTGGAAACATATATTTAATTTTTAAACAAGATTCAATATACCAATTAGGCACTTTAGTTTGACGCATCTGTTCTTGCCATTCATCGGGAATTCCACGTCCCTTTCTTACATGTTCCATAACTTGAAATGATGTTTCTGAGTCTAATCCCCAGTTAATTAAATCGGTCATAATATTATCTCGACAACCGATAACATTAGCAATAGTAGCTTTACCATCCTTAATTAATTCATCAGCATTACCTAACCAAACATCAGTTCCGTGTGATAATCCAGATATTTGTAATAACTCTGAAAAATTACTTGGATGGGTTTGTTCTAACATACCTCTAACAAATTTAGTTCCAAATTCTGGAACCCCTAAAGTTCCGGTTTTAGAATTAATTTGTTTTTCATCCACCCCTAAAACATCAGGTTTAGAAAAAATTGACATTACTCCAGGATCATCCATCGGAATAGATTGTGGATCAATACCTGACAAATCTTGTAAGGTTCTAATCATAGTAGGATCATCATGTCCTAAAACATCCATTTTCAAAATATTATCATGTATGGAATGGAAATCAAAATGCGTAGTTTCCCAGGCAGCATTTTGATCATCAGCTGGATATTGCACTGGTGTAAAATCGTAAATATCCATATCATCTGGAACAATAATAATTCCAGCGGGATGTTGTCCGGTAGTACGTTTAACCCCAGTAGCTCCCTTAGCTAATCGATCAATTTCTGCAGTTCGCATTGTTTGTTCAGTTTCACGTTCATAAGCCTTAACATATCCATAAGCAGTTTTATCGGCAATAGTACCAATAGTACCCGCACGATAAACACTTTTTTCACCAAACAATACTTTTAGATAATTATGAGCAATTGGTTGATAGTCACCTGAAAAGTTCAAATCAATATCAGGAACTTTATTACCAGTAAAACCTAAGAAAGTTTCAAACGGAATATTGTGTCCATCACCAATCATTAAAGTTCCACATTCTGGACATTTTTTATGTGGCAAGTCATAGCCGGAACTATATTCACCTTTTGTATAGAAATGTGAATATCTACATTTAGGACAACGATAGTGCGGTGGTAATGGATTAACTTCTGTGATTCCAGCCATAGTAGCTACCAAACTTGAACCCACTGAACCTCGAGAACCAACTAAATAACCATCTTTATTACTCTTAGCTACTAATCTTTGTGCAATTAAGTAAATTACGGAGAAACCATTTCCAATAATACTCTTCAATTCTTTTTTTAGACGTTTTTCAATAATGTCTGGTAATGGATTGCCATATAATTCATAAGCTGTCGCCATTGTTTTATCTCTTATTTTATCTTCGGCTCCATCCATATGCGGTGTATATAGCTTATCTTTAACTGGGTGTACATCATCAATTTCGTTTGCAATTTTATTAGTATTAGTTACTACAATTTTCTTAGCAACATCTTCACCTAAATAGGAAAAATCTTGTAACATTTCATCTGTTGTTAAGAAATGAACATCAGGTAATTTTTGACGATTTAGTGGATTTGCTCCACCTTGTGAATGAATTAAAATTTTACGATAAATGTAATCATGTGGATCTAAATAATGAACATCACCTGTTGCTACTACCGGTTTTTGCAGTTCATCTCCTAAATCTACCATATTTTTAACAATTTCTTCTAAGTGCTTTGTATCATGAATTAATTGCGAATCAATCAGTGGTTGATAAGCTGCCTTAGGTTGAACTTCTAAATAGTCATAAAATTTAGCTTTTTTACGAGCTTCATCCTTACCTTTTTGCATCATAGCTGTAAAAACTTCACCCTTAGAACAAGCAGATCCAACTAAGATGCCTTCACGATATTTTTCCAATATACTTCTAGGAATTCTAGGAACACGGTAAAAGTAATTTACATTAGAGTAAGAAACTAATTTGAACATATTTTTTAAACCAGCTTGCGTCTTAGCCATTAAAATAGCATGAAATGGCCGAGCGTGGCGATAAGCTCCATGATCAGACATGTGTTCATTCAATTGATCAATTTTAGTGATTTGATATTGCTTTTCAGCTTCTTTTAAGAATAAATAGTTTAAATGTCCTGTACTTTCGGCGTCGAAAACTGCTCGATGATGATGTTCTAAAGAAACATTGAATTTTTTAGCCAATGTATTCAAACGGTAACTTTTATAATGTGGATATAAAAATCTAGCTAATGGCAATGTATCGATAATGGGATTAGCAATTTCATCCATTCCATGTCTTTTATAACCAGTATTCATAAAACCAACATCAAAAGTTACATTATGACCTACTATAATTGCATCTCCACAAAATTCTCTAAATAATTTAAAAACCTCAGCTTCTGATTTAGAGCCTTTAACCATTTCATCAGTAATTGAAGTTAAATTAGTTGTCTGCTCAGATAGATGAAAACCTGGGTCAATAAATTCTTCAAATTGATCAACAACATTATCATGAACCATTTTAACAGCCGAAAGTTCAATTACTCGATCATAAATAGCTGATAATCCAGTTGTTTCCACATCAAACACTACATAGGTAGCACCTAATAATTCGCGACCATCATTATTAAATGAAATAGGAACCCCATCATCTACTACATTAGCTTCAACCCCGTATAGCATTTTTAATTCATTTTTTTGGGCAGCTTTATAAGCGAACGGAAAACCTTGAATACCACTATGATCAGTAATAGCAATAGCTGAATGGCCCCATTTTTTAGCTCGCTTTACAAAATCATCAATACTATTAGTAGCATCCATTTGACTCATTTGTGTATGCAAATGTAATTCAACACGCTTTTCATCAGCAGTGTCTATGCGTTCAGCATGTTCAAACGGATTTATATCATAAGCATTCAAAGTTAATTCATGCGTATAATTATCTTCTTGAACACTTCCACGAACTTTAATCCATTCACCTTCCTGTAAACCTGCAAACTGACTTTTATAATCATCGTTATTAGAAAATTTTTTAACAACAATGGAAGAACTATAATCAGTTATTTTCAAAATCATTAATTGACGTCCTGAACGTAATTCTCTAATTTCCTTATCAAAAATATGACCATTAACAATTACTGAACGCTCTTCCTGTAAAATATCAGACATCTTAGTAATTGAATCATCGGCGTTAATTTTTTTTCCAATGGACACTTTGCCACTAGGTACAACTGCTTTTTTATTAGTTTCACGTTTTTGATTAGCATCTTTTATGGCTTCGACTGCTTTTTGTGCTAACTTCGCATCATCCATTTCTTTTTTTTGCCTAAATTCGTTTATCTTTTCTTGAGACGCTGTATTATCTACTCTAATATTTATATGAAAAGATGGAAAACCAAGTTGTGTATACATTTCTTCAATTGGACCTAAAGCTTTTTGCACTAAGAAATTTTTGACAATATCATTTTCAGCAACATATTCAACTTTAGATTCAATCAACTTAGGTGGTTCTGAATTCAACAAAGTTTGAATTAGAGAAGTGGACACTCCACTATTCTTTATTATCCAAATCCAATACTCACCCAATAATTTATTATCAAATTCGTTATTTCTAGTTTTAATAAATAAATTGGTAGTTGCCATAGGACTAAATGTAGCCTGCATTCGACTATAAAAGTCTACGAACTTTTTATACGGTAAAATATTATCTAAACTAATCAAGAAATCCCAACGATTTGATTTTTTATGAACATTAATTTGGTCAATTGAACCGTTTTTAAAATCAGAATCATCTGATGATTCCGACATTTGAAGCTGATTTAACAATTTAACAAATAAATCAGGGTTATTCATTAATTCTAAGACCTCCTATAAATCAAAGATTAAAAAAGACCAGTTACGTATTTCACTGGTCTTTTATATTACTATTGAACATCTTTAAGTAAGATTTCAATTGTATTTTTAAGTTCTTCTTTTTTAACTTCGATAGTTTCGCCACTCTTACGCATCTTAATTTCAACGATACCCTCAGCAGCCTTTTTGCCAACGGTTACTCGAATTGGAATTCCAATTAAGTCTGAGTCAGCAAACTTAACCCCAGCTCGTTCTTTACGATCATCAACTAATACTTGATATCCAGCTTGAGCCAAATCGTCATTAATTTCATTAGCCAAATCCATTTGATCAGCTTTTTTAGCGTTTACTGGAATTACATGAATATCGAAAGGTGCAATTTCTTTAGGCCAAACTAGTCCATTTTCGTCAGCTTGTTGTTCAGCAATCGCTGTTAATAAACGACTAATTCCAATTCCATAACAACCCATTACAACCGGTACTTCGCGACCATTTTCATCTAAAACATTAGCATTTAAAGCTTTAGAATATCTAGTGCCTAGTTTAAAGATGTGTCCAATTTCAATTCCACGAGTAAAGTTTAAAACTCCAGAACCATCAGGAGAAATTTCACCTTCTTCAACCATTCTAAAGTCACCGTAGACAACTTCATTGAAGTCACGTTCTGGATTTACATTTGCGAAGTGATAACCATCTTCATTAGCGCCACTATAAACATTAACCATATCTTTTACATAGTTATCAGCTAATAACTTGATAGAGTCATCTAATTTAACTGGTCCTACATATCCTCTAGTAGTATGCATGTATTTTTTAATATCATCAGCAGAAGCTAATTCTAAGTTGTCAGCTTTTAAATAATTTTTAACTTTAACGTCGTTTACTTCATGATCACCACGTAATGCAACTAAAACAGGGTTTCCATCAGCCATAAATAAAACGCTTTTAATCAAATGTTTAGCATCAGTATTTAGGCTTTCGATATCGTCTTCAATTGATTCAACGTTAGGTGTAGAAATTTTTTCTATATCTTTTGCTGCTTCATTGGATTTTTCACCAGTATATTTGCTAGTAGCCATTTCAATGTTAGCGGCATAATCACCTTCGTTAGAATAAACGATGGTATCTTCACCAACCGCAGCAGGAGCAGAAAATTCTGTTGAATCAGAACCACCCATAGCACCACCGTCACCGATAATACTACGATACTTTAAACCAACTTGATTAAAGATGTTTTCATAAGCCTTTTTCATATCTTTATATATACGATCTAAATCATCATCATTAATTGAAAAAGAGTATGCATCTTTCATAAGAAATTCACGACAACGCAATAGTCCATATCTAGGACGGTCTTCATCACGATATTTAGGTTGAATTTGATATAAGACTAAAGGTAGTTTTTTATATGACTTAATAGAATCTTTAATTATGGTTGTATATGTTTCTTCATGTGTAGGTCCTAAGATAAAGTCAGTATCATGTCGATTCTTTAACTTAAATAATTCAGGACCATAAGTAGCTAAACGTCCAGAATCTTCCCACAATTTAGCAGGTAAAATTGCTGGAACTAAGGTTTCATTAGCATCAATTTTATCCATTTCTTGACGAATAATTTTTTCTATTTTAGAAATTACTCGATAAGCCAATGGTAAATATGCATACATTCCAGCTGAAATTTGTTTAATATATCCTGCTCTAAGCATTAATTGATGACTTAAAGCTTCCGCACCTTTAGGTGCTTCTTTTAGTGTAGGCATTAAAATTTTTGATTGTTTCATATGACTCTCCTTAAAAGAAATATATTACCTTATAAAATATCTTTGTATATCATTAAAAGTAACTAACAACATTAGCACTAATAAGAATATGGCTCCAGCTATCGTAATTATAGTTTCAACCTTTTCAGAAACTGGTTTTCTTCTAATAGCTTCAATTATGTTCAATAATATTTTACCACCATCTAGGGCAGGAATTGGAATTAAGTTCATAATTGCTAAGTTAATCGATAGAAAAGCTAGTAGATTAACTACTCCTAATACCCCCAACTTAGCAGCTTGTGAAGTACTAGCAAAAATAGCAACTGGACCACCTAAGTCATTTAAACTAAAGTGTCCGACAATCATATAATAAAGTGCCGAAACTAAAGTGGTTGTCATTCGCCAAGTCTGGGTAAAACCAGAAGTTAATTTAGCCATAAATGAATTGTCAGTAGTTTGGGTAATTCCAATAACCCCAACTTTTTTATTATTGTATTCTGAACTACCAGTTTTTAAATTAATCTTATGACTTTCATTGTTTCTCTCTACTTGCATAGAAATATTTTGATTAGGTTTAGATTGTATTTGCTTAGTTAAGTCATACCAGTTGCTAATTTTAGTATTGTTAACTTTAACAATCTTATCATTATTTTTAAGACCAGCTTTAGCAGCCACTGAATCAGAAGATGCTAAATTAACATGGTTGGTATAACTAGATACTCCACCCTGTAGAAAAGCTACAATTGTGAAGGCTACAATAGCCAACAATACGTTATTAAATACCCCTGCAAAATTAGTTAAAATTCTTCTAAACAATGGTGCGTTTTGAAACTGAACATCTTCTGGAGCAATTTGTACTTCAGTTCCATCTTCTTCAATGATAGTTGCATCATGGTTCACTTTAAAGGTTTTCTTTTCGCTTTCATCAGCATTCTCAAAACCTTCAATAAACAACTTATTTTCTAAATCTGCTTTAGTAACTGTTAATGGTACTCCATTAAACAAAGTTTGTTTGTGACTCGTATTAATAGACACAACTTCATTATTTTCACTGTTAAATCTTAAGCTAACTGGCGTTCCCGGTTTAAGCTCTTGAGATTCGTTGTCAGCACTACCAGCCATTCTTACATATCCACCTAATGGCAGTAAACGCCAGGTGTAGGTAGTGTTATTTTTACGATAGTAAAATATTTTGGGACCCATACCTATTGAAAACTCACGAACCATAATTCCAGACTTCTTAGCAACAATAAAGTGTCCAAACTCATGAACAATCACTAATAAACCAAAGACTATGATAAAAGCAATAATGGTAGTAATCAAATGCATCACTCCTTAATAATGGAATTCTAAATAATTCCAAATAAATGTAGTAGCGGTAATATAAAAATCAAACTGTCAAAGCGATCTAGTATTCCACCGTGTCCAGGTAAAATTTTTCCAGAATCTTTTACTCGATAGTAGCGTTTTAAAGCAGACTCAACTAAATCACCAAATTGTCCTGCAATAGATAATATTATTGTAATAACTAAAATTTCAAAAATATTAAAACCAGCAATTGGATAAATACAAATCCATAATACTCCAACAATTGTAGCAATTATGGAACCACCAATAGAACCTTCCCAAGTCTTATTTGGACTTACATTAGGAGCTAACTTATGTTTACCAATTTTACGTCCAATTAGATAAGCACCACTATCGGTCATCCATACAATTAATAATGCATAAAATAAAATGGATAATCCAGCATTTCTGGCAGCTATGAAGTAATGAAATCCATTTCCGATGTAAAACATTGCTAAAAATAAAACAGCAGCATCATCAAATGAAAATGCATTTTTAGTAACAACCGTTCGAAGTAAAAATAACATTGCTACTAAATATATCCAAAATGATGGATTAGAAATGTTAAATGTACTGGCTAACCAAGTAGCAGGTACTATTACCAAAAACACCCCTATCCATGCTAGAAAGGCTTCTGGAGAAACTAAAAGTTTCTTCTTCATAACTAATACTTCGGACATTGCTACTAATCCCAAAAAGATGCCGGCTATATCAACAAATATACCACCAGCAATAACTATGGGAACAAAAATAATCAAAGCTATTATAGCTGTTAAGACTCTTTGTTTCATGATTTATATTTCTCCTAATATTCAGTTTAATTACTTTAATCCACCAAATCGACGGTGCCTATTTTGATACTCTAATATACAATCAGTCAGTATTTCTGCGTTAAAATCTGGCCAATTTTCATTTCTAAAAACAAATTCACTATAAGCAATCTGCCAAAGCAAAAAATTAGATAATCTTTTTTCACCACTGGTTCTAATTAATAAATCTGGGTTAGCTAAATCACCTAATTTAGCGGTCATTAGATTATTTTCTATTGTTTTTTTTGAAATGTCTTCTATAGCTAATTTATCATCTTTAACTAGTTCTGCAATATTTCTAACAGAAGTGACTATTTCATCTTGGGCACCATAGTTTAAGGCAAAATTTAGAATCATACCATTACAATTAGCTGTAGCATCAATTGCTTTATTAACGGCTTGTTGTGTTTGTTCTGGCAGTTTGTTAATGTAACCCATAACTTGAACTTTAACATTATTAGCTATTAAATCAGGTATAAAATCATTAAAAAACTTACCTGGTAATCCCATTAAATAATTAACTTCAGTATCTGGACGACGCCAATTTTCTGTAGAAAAAGCATATAAAGTTAAAACTTTAACTCCTAGCTTAGAAGCTGCTTTGGTAATTGTTTTAACCGTGTTCATCCCTTTTTTATGTCCAGCAATCCTAGGCATATGACGTTGTTTAGCCCATCTTCCATTACCATCCATAATAATTGCGATATGTTTAGGAATGTTATCATAATCTATCGTTAATTCTTGTGTTTCTTTTGATTTAAACATTATTTCACCACTTTAAAAATAATAAAGGATGAGAATTAATCTCATCCTTTATAAAATATAAAAATAAATTATTGGATTAATCTCCATTCTCCACGTTTTGTTTCAGTTAAAGTATTGAAGTATTTTAGTAATTGGTTAGCATCTGCCGCACTACGAGAACCTAGCATATTTAGGCCTTCACCAGTAGGAATTGGATCACTTAAATCAGTAATTTCATTATCATTTTCAATGGTTGCTTGAGTAAATGCCATAATCCAATCATCTTCAATAAGTTGAGAAACTACGAAGAACATATTGAAATCATCAGCAACAAAAACTGGCATTACATAAATGCCATCTTGAATTTCACGAAGTTGGTTACCATTGTATGATAATGCTTGTAAATTCTTACCACTTAAAGGTTTATCCAATTTAAAAATCATTTTTTCAAATTCTTTGGTTCCGGGTGTTATTTCTTTTTCTGCCATAAATTAAAACTCCTATTTACAATAAATTTAATTAACCGTTCATTACTTCTTTTTCTTTGTCAGCAACGATTTGTTCAACATTTTTAATGGATGCATCAGTAATTTTTTGAATTTCATCTTCTAAACGATGAGCTTCATCATCAGTAAAGTCATCATTTTTGTTACCTTTTTTAACTGAATCCATTGAATCACGTCTTACATTTCTAACAGCAACTTTACTTTGTTCTCCAGTTGCTTTTACTTGTTTAGCAATTTCTTTCCTACGTTCTTCAGTAAGTTGAGGAACAACTAAACGAATATTATCACCATCATTAGCAGGGTTAATTCCAATATTAGCTTCTAAAATACCCTTTTCAATATTATCTAAAGCACTTTTATCATATGGAGTAACCATAATTACACGTGGCTCTGGAATAGTGATAGAAGCAATTTGGTTTAATGGAGTATCAGCTCCATAGTAACTAACTTTAACATTATTCAATAAACTAGCATTAGCATGTCCAGCTCTAATTGTGCTTAATTCTCTTTTTAAAGCTTGTTCTGCCTTACCCATTCTATCTTTAGATGAGATAATTATTTCATTTGAGTTCATAATTTTACTTTCCTTTCACTGTTGTTCCAATATGTTCACCTTGAACAACTTTTTTTATGTTACCTGGTTTATTCAAATTAAATACTACTAGAGGAATACTATTATCCATTGACAGTGTACTTGCTGTAGAGTCCATGACTTTTAATCCTTTATTAATAATATCCATTTGAGTTAATTCATCATATTTTACAGCATTAGGATTTTTATTAGGATCGTCAGAGTATATGCCATCAACACCATTTTTAGCCATTAAAATAGCATCAGCATGAACTTCAGCTGCTCTAAGGGCAGAAGTAGTATCTGTAGAAAAGTATGGATTACCGGTTCCACCAGAAAAGATAACTACACGATTTTTCTCTAAATGACGAACAGCTTTTCTACGAATATATGGTTCTGCTATTTGACGCATTTCAATTGAAGTTTGAACTCTTGTAGGTACATTTAATGATTCCAAATTATCTTGTAATGCTAAACCATTCATAATGGTAGCAAGCATTCCAATATAATCAGCTTGGGTTCTTTCCATCCCCATTTGTGAGCCAGCAATTCCACGCCACATGTTACCGCCACCTACGACGATAGCAATTTGGATTCCTAAATCATAAATATCTTTAATTTCTTCAGCAATCTTTTTAATAACTGGCGGATTGATTCCAAATCCTTGATCGCCAGCCAAAGCTTCTCCGCTTAGCTTTAAAACGATACGTTTATATTTCAAGTCTGACATCAATGTTCCTCCCAGGATGTTGTTTATTAATTATAATTTTAGCATAATATATAAAACAACGATAGTTTATTAACATATAAAGATACAAAAAAAGACGTGCATTGCACATCTTTTTTCAAAATGATTATTTCATTTGTTCTTTAACTTCGTCGGCAAAGTTAGTTTCTTGCTTTTCAATACCTTCTCCAACTTCATAACGAGCATAATCTTTTAATTTACCGCCCTTAGAAGCAACATATTGAGAAACAGTTTGGTCTGAATCCATAACGAAATCTTGATCAGCTAAACTAATACCTGATAAGAATTTGTTAAGTCTACCTTCAACCATTTTTTCAACGATGTTTTCTGGTTTGCCTTCATTCAAGGCTTCTTTCTTAAGCACTTCTTTTTCATGTTCTAAACGATCTTGAGGAACAGAATTACGGTCTAAGTATTCTGGATGAGCTGCAGCAGTATGCATAGCAACGTGTTTTGCAGTTTCATCATCCGCACCATCAATAAGAACTAAAGCACCAATCAAACCACCATTGTGTAAATATGCACCAAAATGTTCATTTTCAGATTTGTTAAAAATTTGGAAACGACGTAAAGTGATTTTTTCACCAGTAATTTGAGTAGTGTTAATGATAGTATCACTAACTGTACCTTTATCAGTCTTTAATTGTAAAGCTGCTTCAACGTCAGCAGGTTTTTCTTTAACAATTTTGTCAGCAATTAATTCTACTAATTGGATAAAATCATCATTACCAGCAACGAAATCTGTTTCAGCATTAACTTCAACAATAGCAGCTGAATCACCATCAACAGCAATTCTAGTTAAACCAGCAGCTGCAACACGGTCACTCTTCTTTTGAGCCTTTGCGATACCTTTTTCACGTAAGTAATCAAGTGCTTTTTGTTCGTCACCATCAGAAGCAACTAAAGCCTTTTTAGCATCCATCATACCAACACTAGTCTTGTCACGTAATTGTTTTACTTGAGCAGCAGTTATTTTTGCCATAATAAATGGCCTCCTTATCTTTATACACTAAACAAAAATATTATAAAAGGCTGACTTAGCCCAGGCCTTTTCCGGTCTAAAAACATAAGTCAGCCTAAGTGTTTAACAAATACTATTTAGATAATTATTTGTTTTCACTTTCGTTATCTTCTTCTTTGAAGGTGTTTTCGTCAACTTGTTCTTCACCTTGGTTACCTTCAACAATAGCATCAGCCATCTTAGAAGTAATCAAACGAACAGCACGAATAGCATCATCATTTGATGGGATAATAACATCGATATCATCAGGATCAGTGTTAGTATCAACCATAGCAACAATAGGAATGTTTAATTTATGTGCTTCGTTAACAGCTAATTGTTCTTTACGAGGGTCAACGATGAACATAACATCAGGAATCTTAGGCATATCTTCGATACCACCTAAGAATTTTTCTAGTTTAGCAGTTTTCTTCTTAAGTAAAGAAACTTCTTTTTTAGGTAGACGTTCAAAAGTACCGTCTTCGGCCATTTTCTTAAGGTCTTTTAAGTACTTGATACGACTTTGAATAGTATCCCAGTTAGTTAAAGTACCACCTAACCAACGATGGTTAACGTAGTATTGACCAGCTCTTTTAGCTTCTTCTTCGATTGAATCTTGAGCTTGTTTTTTAGTACCAACAAAAAGTACAACAGCACCCTTAGCAGCTTCATCTTTCATGTAATTGTAAGCATCATCAGCCATCTTTACAGTTTTTTGTAAATCGATGATGTAGATACCATTACGTTGAGTAAAGATGTATTTAGCCATCTTAGGATTCCAACGACGAGTTTGGTGTCCAAAGTGCACACCAGCTTCTAATAATTGTTTCATAGAAATAACAGACATGTTATTAATCCTCCAAAATAGTTTTTTCCTCCCCACAGCTCGCGTAGATAAGAGACTTTAAAGCACTGTCTTAACTATCACTGTAGGTGTGAATTGATATTTATTAATACCGACAAGTATTATAACTAAAATTTAAAAAACAATCAACTAAAAGTTATTTAATTTCTACTAATTTATCTGATGTTCCTTTTTCAATTAAGTCTTTATTTGCACTCATTGAAAATTTAACCATATTTTGAACAGCTGTTTTAGTATAAAAAGCAATATGTGGAGTAACTAAAACATTTTCACGTTGCATTAAATCCTTCAATCTTTCATCTGGAATTTTATCAAAGCTGCCAAAATCTTTGTTAAATACACCTACTTCATCTTCGTATACGTCTAAAGCAGCCCCAGCAACTTTTCCACTGTCTAACGCTTTAATTAAAGCATCCGTGTCTATTAAAGTTCCACGAGCTGGATTCAAAATCCAAACGCCATCTTTCATTTTAGAAAATGCATCGTCGTTTAACATATGTTCATTTTCCTTAACTGCAGGTGCATGAATAGATAATACATCAGATTTTGCATATAATTCGTCAGGAGTATCCACATAGATACCTTCTTTTTCCAACTCTGGATTATGATAAATATCATATGCAATCACTTTAGCACCAAAGCCACGATAAATATTGATAGCTGCACGTCCAATACGACCTGTGGCAAATACTCCAACTGTCATTTTATTTAATTCATCAGCTTGATCAGGAGCCCAAGTTAAATCACCATTAGCTTGTTTTTGATCAAATTTTTTAGTTCTTCTTAATAATCTCATTAGTTCAGTAACGGTAAATTCAGCAATTGCTTGAGGAGAATAAGCAGGAACATTAGTTACTTTAATGTTGTTAGCTTTTACAGCAGCATTATCCACGTTGTCTACTCCAACGTTTCTTAATGACAATGATTTGATTCCAAACTGACCTAGTTTATTTAAAACTGATTCAGTATATGGTTTTTGTTGGTATGCAACTACACCATCACATCCCTTTGCTTCTAAAACCGTTGAATCATCAAGCAAACGTTTTTCTAATTGAACTTCTACCTGTGGATTTTCTTGTTCCCATTCTTTAAAATATAGCATTTCGTCATCTCTGACACCATAAGCAATAATTTTCATGAAAAAACCTCCAGCACATTATTTAATATTAGTAATTAATAATTGCTAACAGTAGGTATTATAACATTTACAAGAATTAAAGTAAGTGTCTGTCTACCCCATGATTTATTAAATACATTATTTTTTTATTTCTAGTCTGATGTTTGAACTGATACTCTTTTTGCAAAGCCAAATGTTTATCGGAAAAGCTTTCATAATAAATCAAATCAACTGGTAAATGTGATCTAGTATATTTAGCACCCTTCCCAGCTTGATGTTTTAATAAACGCTGCTGAACATTAGTAGTATATCCTCCGTATAAGGAATTATCGCCACATTTTAAAACATAGAAATAATATTTGCTATTTTCCATACAACATTTCTCTAATTAAAGGTGTATACTCATTATTCTCATCATAAACCGTGATGGGAGGAAGAGCTTTTAATCCACCTATTTTGCCACTTTTAATTCCCTCAACTAACACAATATTCGCATTTTTATTAATTCGTGGATATACAAACTGCACTTGTTTGGGTATAATTCCGTGTTCACTCATTTTCAAAAATAATTCCGTTAGTCTATCAGGGCGATATACGAAGAAAGCTTTTCCATTAGTTTTTAACAAACCTGAACTAATTTTCATTATATCGTCCAAGTTAGTAGTTATTTCATGTCTAGCTATGGCTAAGTGCTTATTGGGATTTTTTTTGCTAGAAACTAAGTTAGGAAAATATGGTGGATTACAAGTTATGATATCAACAGAATCTTTTTTTATATGCTTAAAGCTATTCAATAAATCATCTTGAATGACCGTTAACTTGTTATCTAAATCGTTAAGTGTAACACTTCTTTTTGCCATGTCAGCCAATTTTGGTTGTAGTTCAACAGAGTCAATAATACCGTTAACCTTATGCGCTAAAAACAAACCAACTGCCCCATTTCCAGCACAAAGATCCACTAGTTTAATCTTTTTTAGTGGGATTTTGGTAAAATAAGCTAGCAAAACCGCATCTAGTGAGAAAGAAAAGACTTCTGGATTTTGGATTATTTTAACATCATTACTATAAAGCTGATCAATTCGTTCGTTTTCGTTTAAATTTATATTCATAAAACAATACCATTCCTAAAATAAAAAATTTACATAAACAATAATTTATATAATAATATAACTTGGAAAAAATAGAGAGGAGAAATAATAATGTATTCTTTTTTAAGAGTGTTAGCACGCATTATTTTCTTTTTAATCAATGGAAAAATGTCAATTCGAAACAAAAATAAAATTCCAGAAGGTAATTACATACTGGTAGCACCACATAGGACCTGGTTTGATCCACTTTATTTTGCATTAGCATCAAGCCCTAAAAAATTTGCCTTTATGGCTAAAAAAGAATTATTTAAAAATCCTATTTTAAGATTCATTTTAGTTCATGCAAATGTATTAAGTGTTGATAGAGAAAACCCTGGTCCTTCCGTAATCAAAGAACCTGTCAAAGTTTTAACTAAAAGTGATTTATCACTAATAATTTTCCCATCTGGAACGAGACATTCAAGTGAGTTAAAAGGTGGCGCATCCCTAATTGCTAAATTAGCCAATAAACCGTTAGTGCCAGCTGTTTATCAAGGACCTTTATCACTAAAAGCACTATTTTCAAGAAAAAAAACATACGTTAACTTTGGTGACCCTATTTATATAGACCGAAAAGTTAAACTAAATGATGAAGCTCAAAAAAACATTGAAAATCAAATGCAAGCTGCATTTGATAAATTAGATAAAGAAATTAACCCTAATTTTAAATATGTTGATATTTCTAAGAAAAAATAAAAAGAAGTGTGATTATTGTACCGCCTTAAAAAAGTTAGACATAATATCTAATTTTTTAAGGCGGTTTTTTTATGTCAAAATATTCAACT
>NZ_BPLL01000023.1 GCF_019656235.1 Apilactobacillus xinyiensis
ATTGAATATCGAAATCATTCCATGAAATTAAATATTTAATTTAGTAATAATTGTCTAACTTTTTTAAGGCACTTCAAATTAGCATCCCTTTTTATATACATAATTAGATTACTTTAAATTATTAATTTTAGTCTTGGCATCTTTACTACCTGGCACACCGTAAGTTTCTTTATATTTATTTATCTTTTTGTTAATGGATTTTTGTTAAGCTGGTGTACGTTGCTTATATGTATCTAATCCTAGTTTATTATTAAATATATTTGTAAAGTTATTTTATGAGTGTTTATAAAATAATTATCATAATTTTTGATGCACAATAGCAAAATACTAAATTAGAAAATAACTAATTAACAACTAACATAATACAAAATACAGCAAATAACTACCCTTGTTTTTAATAAGTTTTGTTGATGATGAATCTATATGTTATATACACGCAATTGTCTAATTTTAAAGTTGCTTAATTTCATGTATAATAACGTCTAGTAGAGAAGTTAATGGACGGTGGCTGTCTTTTCCTTAAGAGGTGATTTCTATGGAACTATGGAATAATCTACAGAAAGGTTTCACAGTCAATGAGTGTTTTTCAAGCACTTAGCTTAATGTTTATGTTTGGTATGTTTATTTTAGCATTGCTAACATATATCAATCAGCACAAATAAAAAAGCCGTCCCATTATATAACTTTGGCGAGTTATGGGATAGCTTTTAATAGTTTTTCTTAACTTAGTCACCGTCTTTTAAACGGCTTTACTTGGAAGCCCTGTGGTAGCAGGTTTTTTTTATTTACAAACATAGTATATAATACATTAATTTATTTGTCATTTATTAGCATATGAATGAATCATACTTTCAACAATTTTATAAGTAAAATTGTAATGTCATTAAGTCTTCCCTATGCATCAAAATTGAATCCTTAGGGTCATCCACCATCGTTGCAATCAGATACCACTTAATTTCATAAAAGCTCTCAAGCAATTTATCTTTAAGCTCTAATTCATATTGATTAATTTCATCTTTACTCAAATCATAACCTTCACACATAGGATTTAGCCAACAAAAAGTTGATATAACAGGACTTAAAAATCTTGATACATCAGCTTTTTTATTAAATTAAAACTTAATACAAACACATATAATAAAGTTCAATAGTAGCCAAAAAATTCTTTAGTGGTTTGGTGATATGTAAAAGGGATGTTAAATTGGCATCCCTTTTACATATAAATAATTATACTACTCTAAATTATTAGTCTTAGTCTTGGTATCTTTAATGTAACCGTTAAGCATTTTTTCTTATTGTCGATATTTTGATTGTTCTTCTTAGTTAAATACTTAGTATGACTCAATTTAGCCACTTTAACCTTTAGTTTATTAAACTAGCTATAGAGAGGCTAAGTAAACAGAGAAAAAGGACAGCAAGTGGTTTCCTGCTGTCCTTTTTGGATAATAAAAATTTAAAATGAGTCAAATATTTTAATTTTTATAGGTTTTTCCAAGCTTCGTGTCCAATTGAAGGAAAAAGATGAACATTACGTTCAATTTCTTCTTTATTCATATGCATATTAACTGCCGGTACCAGTGTGTCAATTGCATTATCTGCATCGTCAGAAATTTCAGTAAATCCAACCAAACGATGTTCTTTATTAAATACATATGAATTTTCAGCAATCTTCGCTTTAGTTACTTGTCTAAACCAACTATTTGTCATGTCATGTTTTTCAACTGTATATGCATCACTTTTTTCAGCTTCATCAACTGAAACACCCATTTGACTAATTCTAGGAGAAGTAAAAACAACAGAAGGAATTGCTGGAAAATTAATAGGTTTGTCAGTTTCACCTGAAAATAAATGGTATAAATATTGTGATTCAAAAGTAGCAGTTGGCGTTAACTTTGGCTGACCAGTGGCTGCAACATCACCAGAAGCATAAATATTATCAACTGAAGTTTGTAAATAGTTGTTTACAATAATGCCCTTTTTGTCATCGTATTTAACACCAATTTTTTCCAGTCCCATATTATGCACCATAGGAACACGACCTGACGCATCTAAAATCCATTCAACGTTTAACTTTTGATTATCACCATAACTTACTACATAATTATTACCATCACGATTAAAAGCAGAAATATTTGAGTTTTGAATAAAGTGGATACCAGATTTCTTCATTTCATTAACTACTTCTGATACGTATGGTTGATAAAAAATGCGAAGAACTTTGTCACTATGCATTAACATTGTTACATCACAGCCAGCTTCATTAGCCATACTAGCAAATTCCATAGCAATATAACCAGTTCCTATAATCGCCATTGATTTAGGCATTTTGTCTAAATTCAAAAAATCTTTAGAATCATGAGATAAATCAGTGTTGTTTACATCTACTTTATGAGGAGTTAAACCAGTTGCAATAACAATTTTATTTGAAGTAACATGTTCACCGCTGATGTCCAAGGTATGCGTATCATAAAATTTAGCAAATCCATGAATGACATCCATCCCTAATGACTTCATGGTTGCTTCACGATTAACTTTAAGATTATCAATCAGCTCATGTTTATGCTGCATATTATTATGCCAATTGATACTAGTTTCACCTTCAACAATACCATTTATACGCTGTTGAGTTTTTGACAAAATGATTGGTAAATCCAATGTTATTTTCGCATTACAACCCCAATTAGTGCATGTTCCTCCAACTGCATTAGCTTCAACAAAAGCTATTTTAAATCCTTGCTTACATAAATTTTTAGCGCCATCAAAAGCAGCATGACCTGATCCAATATAAATTACATCATAATCATATTTTTTATTCATCATATTCATTTCTCCTAGTTTTAAATTCATTTACATGTTTACAATAGTATTGTATTAGCATACTAACAAATAAAATGAATCATAATTAGTGATAATAAAAAAATAAATAGCATAAATATCAACTATTAATTATTTTTAATATCTAAATTTTCTAAAAAAATATATATTACATAAAATGGGCAAGTTAATACAGGAATAGAAAATACAGAAAGCATATTAATACTATTAACCGTTTCCAACATAATGATTAGTAAGGATATATTTATAAAACATAAAAGCAAAATTTTATTTATACTTTTGCTAAACAAAAGAACTATCATAATGGCAGAAAACAATGTCATGGATAAATAAGGTAATAAGTACACTATGGATTTCAAAAAATTGCTATAAACTTCACTAGAATAATCAGTCGATATTATGGTTAATAAACCGCAAAGCGTAGCTAATCCATTTATAAATATGATAAATAATTTAATTATAGATTTTAACAATTTTATAATTCTGTAACACCTCAAAAAATATAAATATTTTAATATTGCATTTATAACATATAACACAATGATTTTTTAATAGCAAATTAGACTATGAAATATTAAATTATATAACCACTATTTCAATTCAACTTTACGACTAAACATCCCTTCCAACTCGTCATCAAAATTATGGGCAATGAACATAATCGTTAAATCAGATGATAACAATCGACTAAGAATCTTTTTAGTTCCCATTCGATCAATTGCTGAAGTTCCTTCGTCGATAAATAAAATTGGCTTATTGTGAACTTCAGCTCTTGCCAAGACAACTTTTTGTTGTTGACCACCAGATAGAGTCATATGGTCTAAATCTAGTTTAGTAGCTAGTCCAGCATCAAATTTATGAATATCATTATCTAATTCAACCTGCTGCACAATTTCTGGCACTTGATTTAATAAATGATCATTAAACATCGTAATGTTGTTAGCAATAGTATCTGGAAATAAAGTCGCATCTTGTGGCAAATAACTAAAGAATGATGAAGGATTATTAATAACTTCCCCATTTTCATTTATGTAATTTATACTTCCAGATTTAGGTTGCAAATTGCCCGTTAACAACTTAACTAATGTTGACTTACCACTACCACTGTCACCCATCAACAAAATTTTTTCACCATTTGTAATCGTTAAATTGGGAAACTTAATTGATTCTCCATTATCAAAATCAATACTTAATCCTGTAGCATTTAGTTTAGCAAATTGCTCATTTGAACCCTTTACGGTATTTTCAGTTTCGGTAACATGCATTTCAGCAAAGAGTTTATAATTAAGTTCCTTAGTAGAATTCATTGTAGCAATCGAATTAGATACTGCTGAAATGTTACCAAAAATAACGTCGGCAAATTGACCAGCACTAAGAATAACTCCAAAGGCTACATAACCCTTAATAATTAAAAAACCGGCTAATGCTAAAACTGCTAATTGCGCAATATATTCATAACTAAATTAATTAAATTGATTAAACTAGCAATCTTACCACGTTTAACTCTACTATTTTCTAAATTATACGAACTACTGGACATAACATGTAATAGTTGTTGCTTAGCTCCATAATGTTTTAGTTCAGCCATACCACCTAACCATTGTTCAATCGCTTTTAAATAACTACTATTAGATTTAGATACTAACGATGTAACTCGTTGATATGGTTTAGCTATTAGGGCTGGAATAAACATCATTATGATTGAAAGCACTAAAATTAAAACTAATAAACTCCAATGAAATGTCAGCAATGCTACTGCTGACATTATTAAAGCTAGCGATTGCATCAGTATGTCTAATAGCGAAAATGCAAAGTCACTTTCCACTATTTTTAAATCATTGGTTAATCGATTTTGATTTTTAGAAACTGATGCATCCAGATTGAAATCATACAAACGTTGCACATAGTTTTCTCTTAGCGTATGTAAATAAGTTTGAATTAATTTTAAATATAATTGTTTCGATAAAACACTGGTTAAAAAACCAAATAACAGTAATCCCCCAAATAGTCTCATAAATAATGCAAATTGAGCTAAGTTACCGGTTTTTAGTTCATTAATACCAAAGGTTAATAAATAGTTACCACTAGTGGTTCCAATTGCAGAGCCCACAACAATTAAGATAATTGACAAAAACCGAATTGGATATAATGACGCCATTTCTTTTATTGACATTTAAGCACCTTCCTATTTCTATTTATTAAGGTTACAATATTCCACCCTTCTTTTTAATCATTTTTTAATTTTATTGCAATCTTTTTATAATATTATATAATATAATTATAATTTTTCAATGAATTTATGATTAGCAAAATATGACAGTTAATTATAATAATGTTGATAAATTATGTTTTTTAATTCAATACATAAAGGTGGAATTAACATGGATAAATTACGTAATAAAAATATGAACACAATAATTGATAATAATTAATTATTTTTTGTGCAGTTAGCTAGCTTTTAATTTGTTTTTATTCTGCAAACAAATTAAAAACGATATTCATATTCTCTATAACTTAATATAATGAGCTGAAAGTTATGCTTTCTCACAAAAAATAAATGTGAGAGGGCCTATCAATGAAAAATATCATATTTAATATTAAAAATTATAAAATCGTTATACTACTTGCCATCATGATAATATCGACTGGAATGGCAACGGCAATTCAATTTATCAAAGGCACAATGGTTAATAATGCGATTTCTAAAAATAGCACTGGCTTAGTTACTCAAATAACATTATTTTTTATAGCCATGGTAATCGAAGTTACTTTTTATTATGTTGAGTGGCGATACGATAACTACTTAATTTCAAATACATTTTATGATTTAAAGCAAAAAATTATAAGTAACGCCATGAAATTTACTAATCATAATCGAGATTTTGATAATAAAAAAGCAACTCAAATAATTTCTAATTCAGTAAGCAGTCTAGAATATACTTATTATGAAGCTTGGTTTGGTAACCTTTACTGGATGCTTAGAATTGTTTTTGTGTTAACTTCTTTGTTATTAATAAACGTTCCAATTGCTCTTGTACTTTTAGTATTGATGATTGCACCATTAGGCATAACCAAACTATTTAAAAATAAAATTGCTCAAATGAATAAAACTTATATTGATCAATTAGGTAGCAATTTAAAAAAATATGAAAATATTCTCAACAATTTAACCCAATTGCACGTTTTTCATGCACATGATTTTTTCTTCAAAAAAATAAATCATGAATTACTAAAAGAACGTAATGAAAGACAAGCATCCCGTAACTTCCAATTTATTTTAAATATTTCATATTCGTTTATATCCTATTTTTCTAATTTTGCAGTTCTAGCAATTTCAATGCTGTTGATCTTTAAAGGTTCGATAAAAATCGGTACTGCTGTCACCTTATTAGGTTTAGTTGATCAATTAAGTATGCCAATATTATCACTATCACGTAACTTATCATCAATCCATAGTTCTATTGCGGTTCGTAGTGAACTTAACAATGCAATAATTCCAGGAACTGTAAAAACAAAAGTTAAATTTAATAAGCAGTTGAAAGTTAATGGATTAAAAGTTCAACTTAAAAATAGTCAAATTAATTATAGTGACGTAACTTTTAATAAGGGTAAAAGTTATATTATTAAAGGTAAAAGTGGCTTAGGAAAATCGGTATTCATACAGTCAATCACTGGTCTGTTACCCTTTAAGTCAGGAACAGTGACATATGATAAAAAGCAAATTAATCATTCGTGTAAAGATGATGTTTTTGATAATATGAAAGTAGTTCAAGCGAAAAATATCCTATTCGATGAAACCGTTATAAACAATATTTTCTTCGATAGAAAACCAAGCAAGGATGAATATCAATATTGTCTTAACCTATTACCTAAATCAATTCTAAACAAAGAATCAATTGATACATTATCAACTGGACAAATTAGACGTGTACTGTTACTGCGTGGTTTATTATCTAAAGCTTCAACTTTAATTTTTGATGAACCTACTGCTAATTTAGATTCAGTAACTAGTCAATCTTTCTGGCAGTTAGTATTTCAATGGCAAAGTCACTCTGAACATACTTTAATTGTTATATCACACACAGATGATAACAAAGTTGTTGATCAATTTGATAATTATCTAGATTTTAATGAATTGGTTACTAAATATTGTTAACTTAAATAAATAAAAAAAGAGATGTTACTTTTTGCAAATGATGCGAACCCCAAAAGTTGTCCAACTTTTTAACAGTGATATAAATGCCATAATTAAATTATGGGTATCAAATAACTGCAGAACTTCAATCAAAACTTTAACTAAGATTATAGTTGATAAGGTTAATTACTATTAAACAAAAAAGAGTCTCCACTATGGGAGACTCTTTTTTAACTTTAACTTACCAGCCTGGTTTTTAAATGACTAACTATATAAACGGTAATAAACGCAATGGTAGTACCGATTATTATCGCAATTAATCTGGATAAGATGCTAGCATCATTAATCACTGGTGAACTTAATTTAGCAAATAAAATTGCCATGGGAGTTGTAAAAAAATTTCCAACTAGATAGTTAGTAGCCATTTTCCAATAAATTAATGAATTAAATATTAAAATTAATCCCATAGTGGTGATTAGTGATAATGGCATCATTAAGACTAAATAGGATATAAGGCAACCTACCATAGTAGAAATTAAATAAATTCGATGTCGCTTAAAAATCGTTGGCATAGATTCAGCTTGTAACACTGCAGAACATGCCATCACAGCCCAGTAAAAATGAAACAAATTTAAACTTTTGGATATATAAAAAGATAAAAAAATAGCAAATCCATAAAAAAATGATCTCATTAGTAAATTGGAAGGAATTCGACTTATTCTTATTTTCATCGGCTTAGTTTTATCAACACTTTTTTCAAAGCCAAAAAAATCAAATATAAATTCATTAACCAGGGCCAATGATAGTGCGATTATAATTCCTAATACAATGAAAAGTAGTGATTTCATAATTATGTAAGGATTTAAAGCATTATTAACTCCAGCAAAACAAGCAATCATAACTAGTAGAAATGGTCCTGGATTTTTTAAATTCCATAATTTATTGTAAAAGTAAAATACTGAACATATTAAACTAAGTAGTAACGGTGTTAACCATGGTAAAAAACTAGTGGTACTGATTAATAAAAAAGAAAATAAGCCTACTAATCCACATAAGCAAATGGTTTTTATGCCCATATGATTAGTTTGAGGTAGGTAGTAATAAAAAAACAAAGCCCCTAATGCAATAAACGTCCCAAAATTTATATCTTGAATAAAAATTGCAATGATAAAAGATATTAGCAATGCCAAAAAATTAGAACTTTTTAGTAATATTGATCCTATATTTATTTTATATTTCATAAATGTTTATCTTCCCCCACCAATTTAATATTTTAAAAATTAACTTATATATCCAATTTATATTAAATTATGTATCTTTGCAATAACAACAAATTTTTACCAATATTTTACCATTATTAAAGTATGAATTGGAATGTCGCCCTACTGTCATATCATTGTCACTTCAATGACGTGTACAAATTAAGGCTAAACATTATAATTAAGGTATGAATAAAACATTAATTCCTGATTTAAGAAAGCAACGTGGGTGGACACAGGAACACCTAGCAAGTAAATGTAATTTAAGTGTCAGAACGATTCAAAGACTAGAGGCAGGAGATGATACCAGTTTAGAAACTTTAAGATTAATTGCGCAAGCGTTTAATGTTAAAGTTGGAGATTTATTTGAATCTATTTCTGATAACGCCAAAGGAAGTGAAATCAAAACTATGAATGATGAACAAATAACTCAAATGAAAAAGAGAAAAGAAGAAAGCAAATTGATTCGTAATACTATTCAAATGTTATTTATTTTAGCAATGATGATATTTGGATATTTGCTTAGCAATTCTAGTTACACTTCTGTTCTGGGTATAATTTGGGTATTTTTATGGCCTTTGGGTTTTTATGCAATCAAATTAATTAAAATTTATTATATTGATCCCAAATTAGATAAAAAATATCCTCTAACTATAAATATAAAATAAAAAGAAACGGCTTAAGCTTAAGTCGTTTCTTTTTTTCTAAACTTATACATAAGAATTAAGTAGCCAATAAACGTTATTGTAAATCCAACTATGGCCAAACTTTTCCAAGCAAATCGAATTGAATAAGTATCCGATAGCCAACCATTTAAAAATAGAACTACTAAATTAGCACCGGCATTCAACGTATTGTTAAAAGAAATTAAAGTTGTTCGATTATTACCAGAAATATTATTATGCAGGATGGTATATCTAAAAACTTCATCAGTTGAAGTAATTAATACATGCATAAGGAAAAATAAAATAGCGAGTGTTTTATAAGAAGTAGAAACTGATGTAACCGTTGTTATAGCCATCAAGAAACTCAAAAAAATTAGTATTATTATTTTATGTGAACGTGAATTTAAAAAACTAGATAATCCAGACCCTAAAACTCCACAAATATTTACTCCTATTAAAATCCAGCCAGTCTCAATTTTATGACCATTAGCTTGAAACATAAGCTGCCACTGATTAAATGGTCCGGCAACTATAAACGTGATTGGTAAAAATGCCCAACTTAAATAAAAAAACGGCTTGTTACTTTTAACAATGTTTTTACTTAAGTTACCACTCAATGAAAAGCTAACGCCACTGAATTTAAACTGCTCTAAATGAATCGGTTCCATTTCATTTAAAGCTATAAAAATTGGTAACAAGAGTATTACAGAACCAATAATAATTGGATAACTTAGATTTATGTTGGCTAAATATTGTGCCCCTAAGAAACCGGCTAATAACGCAAACGTTGTAGAAACAGTATTAGCAATCGAGAAAGAATTTTTTACAATGAAATCGCTATTAACTTTCTTAGCTTTATTTACAAACCATGAGTCTAAGGTGCCAGAAAATAACGAATCACCCATACCTGTTAACATGGCACAAAGTAATAGTATCCAAATGTGTCCCGCAGCAAAAATTAAGCAAAACAATCCAATACTACGTATTAGACAACTTAAAATAAATACATTAATATTCCCAAAATAATCAGATAACATCCCTGAAGGTAATTCAGCGATAAATGTACATAACCAAAAAATCATCAAAAATAGATTAATCTGTGAATATGAATATCCAATGTTTTTCATATATAGATAAATAGTTCCGCTCCAAACTCCCAAAGCAATATTGTATAGCGTAACTAACGTTAAGTATTTATAAAATAACTTATTAATATGTAGTTTATAGATTATTCTCACCCCTTTATCCATTAATTTTAAAGTTGATTTAAGAAATGTATTATAGAATATAGTAAAATAATATTATAAATATTTTTATAGGAGTTATTTCAAAGTATGAATAATAGTTCACCTAAGAAGTATAATTTTATATCGGCCTTTAAATTAATGTGGTCCGACATGTTTTTTACCGAAGGAAAAATTGAACGTTCTCCCTTTTGGCTTGGCACAGTTACTATCACAATTATTAATCTAATTTTACTAATATTAATGATTATTACTAATGGAAATTTATTTACTCAAATATTATTTGCTATTGTTGGAGCGTTTAATCTTATTATGATGATAACAGCTTCAATGCGTAGATTACATGATGTAAATAAAACTGGTAATTTTTTATGGTTAGGATTAATTCCAATCATTGGTTGGATAATATTATTTTTTGTACTTATCATGCCTACTTCTGATGATAATCGACATGGTGTATCTACCAGACCAATCGATGATAGATGGCAAAATAAAGCATGGAATTGGATTATTATCATCCTAACTACCCTATCTTTATTAGCTGTAACTAAGTTCGTAGCTGTAGCATCTGGAACTCCACAAAAACGAGTTAATAACACCAACTCTACCGTTAATAATAATCACAAACAAGATAGTGATAATAACGATAAAAGCGATGATGAAGATGATGAAAGTGACAGTTCCAATGAAAGTTCCGACAATCATGAAAACGATGATAGTGATACTGATAGCTACGATTCTGACAGTTTAGAACCTAGTACTGATGATTCTAACAATGACCAATCTTCTGAAAGTGATTTTGAACATCATGAGGATCAAGATGATAATTCAGAAAACAATAACGCACAATCATCAAATAATAGTTCTGAAAACAATAATAGCTCAAACGATAATAATCAAAACAATGCTAACCAAACTAGCGATAATCCTAATGAGCATAACAATGCAAATAGTAATAATACTAGTGAAACTAACAATAGTAGTGAAAGTAGTAGTAAAGAAGAAAATAGCCAATCAAGTACTGAAGCCAATCAAAATAGCTCAAGCGATAATCAAAGCAGTCAAAATGACAAACATATCAACGATACAACGAGTGAAGAACAAAGTAACACAAGTAGTGAGAGTGATAATTAATAATAAAAGTCCACAAATTAAAATAAAATTAAAAAAGCAGTTGTGATTAATAATCATAACTGCTTTAATTATTTACTATGGTTGAATATCTGGTAATAACCAATATCCCTTTACTCTTAACATATCACTAATGATTTTATGCACAGCTGGTTGTATTTGTGGACCAGTTTCATGTACTGCGTAATTTTGTAAATCATAATCAATCCCTTGTAAATAGTTAGCAGATTGAAATAATGCATAAGCTCTTTGAATATGATTATTACTTGAAACTAGGGTAACTTTTCTAGCATCATTAATTTGCAAAATCAAATTAGAATTAATCGCGTTTTGAACTGTATCACGAGATTTTTCTTCTTTTAAAATACGTTGACGCTTTACACCATGTTCAACTAGCCATTCAATCATTTTGCTAGCTTCTGTATGCGGTTCTTGGGGTACTTGTCCACCACTTACAATAATTTTAGCCTTGGGTTGTAGACGTGCTAATTTCAATCCAGCGGCCAAACGGCGACGTAACTTTTCTTTGATGTTCCCATGAATTGTTAACGCTGCCCCTAAAATGACGATGTAGTGGCGACTGTCATCCCATAAACTCAAATCATCAACTGCATAGTTAGGTTTCAGCGCTGGTACATGTTGAATTAAGTTCAACAAGTGCTTTAATTGTTCAGTTTCAGCCGGATTAATTTTGTTTAAGCGATGTAATGACTTTTCAAATGCATGTTCACGCTGGTTTAATTGTGTATATAGTGCAATATTCAATAATGAATGGTAATCTTTAGGATTTTGATTCAATAAATATTGCCAAATTATTGCCGCATTAGCTATTTGGTTATCCATTCGATAAACCGACGCTAAGCCGGTTAAATACTTTTTATCACGTGGGGCCAGCTTTAAAGCTAGTTTATAAAAATTAATGAGGATTTCATTATCATACGATCGAGGTTTACCAGATTTTTGATTCGCAGTAAAAATTGCTGGCTTGTGCCAATAATTGTACTTAATGGCTTTATCTAAAAACTTTAGCTTGCTGGTACGATTATCTAACTTTTTCAAGCGATTTAAGACCGCTTGATAAGAATATTGATAATTATAGTTTTGTAGATAATCTTGTTGACTAATGTTCTTAACTCGATAACCAGTTCGTCGAGGATAAAATAATGAAATTCTTGACTTAGTTTCCATAACAATCACCACCCCTTTTAGTTGTTGCCTATATACTATGGCGATGGTGCATTAAAGTAAATAAAAAAGACCGAGTTTATCAGTCTTTTAAGAAATTGGTAACTTAAATGTAACTTTGTAATCTATTTGTTTTGACGTTTTAAATTATACTGTCTTAATAGCTCTTCACGTAATTGTTTGTCAACAGCATATATATACAATCCGTGAACCCCCCTCTTCATTAAAACATTTAACTCATTATTTAAAAGAGTACTTGAAATATCTACTTTCTCACCATTAGAAAAAGTTCTTTTTCTCTTAGCTTTAGTATTAAAACTAGCTTTTGCATCATAAATAATTTTTCCATTTCTATATTTGACAGAATTACCTATTATGAGTCCGCAATAATTTAAGTCAAAGCCTTGTATAGTATATGTTGAACCAACCTCTTCTATTGTTTGAGGTTGCTCCGCCCAAGGTAAACCTTTATATTGCTTAGGTGTTTTTAACTGTAAATTCCAAGGTAAAGAAAAATTATTATCAGCAGTTACATTCCAATACTGACTATCATCTGGAACTTTTCCTTTTTTATAAGGCCAATCAAAAGTCGCAACTACTCTAGATAATCCATTAGAACTATTTTCTTTAGGGTTATTATGTTTTTTGATTTCCTCATACATTTTAGAGGCATCATCAAAAACTTTTAAATCATAGTTATTATCCAAAGGTACTGGTTCAATAGTATTATTTGAAACGAAATTTTCAATCCAGTTGATTGTATTATTATTAGCATTAATTCTATTTTGCATTTTTAATGTTACAAGATTGCCTTTTCTTTTAGATTTTTCTACCATTTCAGAAAAAATAGACTTTTCAACATACTCTTCTGAAGTTAATATCTGTTGAAAATCATAAACTGCAACAACAACTTTAGCTCTATCGATAATATCACTAAGTTGATTTTTACCTGTGTAAGCTTGACTACCTTGAGTTAATAATAAATGAGCTTCATCTATTAAAACTATGTCAACTTTCTTAGAATTAATAGGATGTTTATTTAAAAATTTTGTAGGTGTATTAACAATATCATCACCTTGTTCTGACTTTATTCCTAATTTTTTAGCAATATTATTATAAACATCTATCTGTTGTTTATGATTCACAACTAGATAACAACTAGAAATTGAATCTAAGTTATTTAAATCTGAGAATAATGAGCTTAATAAAACTGTTTTACCTGTACCTGCAGAACCATTAATCAAAATTAAATTATCATTGTTTAAACTTTGTAGATTGTTTTTTACTTTACTAATTACTAAGTTTTTTGCATCTAGTTGTTCCTCTGTTAACTTATGAAACGGCGATGCTTTAAATATTGAAGAGTTACTAATTTTTTGAACATCTGGGAAAATACAACCATTTATTTCTGACAACATTTTCCATATATTATTAAAAATTAAAGGAAATTTTTTGTATGTAAAATACAAGTCTTGATTATTTTGACGTCTATTATTTAACTTATAGATCATTTCATCACTTAACAAGTATTGCATTAATCTATTTTCAATATCTAAGGTTAATGACTTATTGAATTCTTCGTGTGCAATAACTATTATTTGAGAGTCTTTTGCTTTATTTATTTCAGTCCAATCCTCTCGATTCTCAGATTCACTATTTATATGTTCCTCTGTTCTTCTTACAATATTATTAGTTTCTCCAACATATGCTTTGATTTTATTCTTAATGGAATTATCAACTATAATATAAACTGTCGGATATCTTAATATTAATTTTTTTACTTCAGAGTCTTTTTCTTTATTAATTTCGTTTTCTATATCATTATCATATTTATACGTTCTAATAACAGCATCACTTACTATGTTTGTCAAAAGATCACCATCCAAAAAAGTTATAATATAAAAATATTTATATTATTTTACTGTTTATATAATATAAATATTTTTATATTAAATCAAAACTTTTTTAGATTTAAAAATTATTTACCCAAAATAAAAGAGCCTTTTAATAGGCTCTTTATTTTAATGCATCCCCATATATCCAATGTTTTTTAACTGTATTAGGATTATGTTTAATCACTAATCGATACCAGTTATAACGAGTTCCTTGATTAGCTACACAATCTACATGGATATTTTTAGTATGTAGATTTAGTTTATTTAATTTTTGTGGCTTAATATTTTTGTAATTGCTATTAGGAACATGGTTATACACTAACGTATTCTTAGTATTTTTATTTAAAGTAACGTTTTGTGAAACTTTATGATAAGACAATGAACCTAACATTGTATGCTTGTCAGCTTTAACATTTGCAACGCATGTAAATAATAAAACTGTTGATAAAATAGTTACAATTAAATACTTAATTTTCATTTTGAAAATCCCTCCTTGTGAACTACTCGGTCATTAATGACCGAGCTTCTGGGAACACTGCTGACTTACACGATAGTGTCTAGCACTTTCGTGCAGAGGTTACAACTATTGACCACGGCTCGTTCCGAACCTAGATAGTCTTTTAAGCATTTAATATATTCTTAGAGGCATTAATATCACGGTCGTGCCGTACATCACACTTAGGACACGTCCATTGGCGAATATCCAAGGTGTGCTTTCCATCATCATAGCCACAGATAGAGCAGATTTGACTAGTTTTACGGGGGTTAACAATGACTAATTGTTTCCCGTACCAAGCGCATTTATACTCCAGTTGAGAACGAATTGTCCGCCATGCTTGATTAGCAATTGCACGAGATAACTTATGATTACGAAGAAGATTTTTGGTTTTCAAATCTTCAATCTTAATCACGTCGTATCGTTTTACTAACTGTTTAGTTAGCTTATGCAAGTAATTATTTCGTTGATTGGCAATTTTTTCGTTATACAAGGCAACCATATGTTTAGCTTTGAGATAATTGCTAAAATCTGATAAGTTACGAGGATCTAATGCCTTGTTGTGCTTATCCCATGCAATTTCCTTAATGGCATGGGATCTTCTGCGAGCAAGTCGTTTTTCCCAATAGTGTTTCTTATGAGATAACATTTTATCAAAGCGTATCGTTGGAATTTTAACCCCATCACTGGTAATCATTAAGTCTGCAACCCCCATATCAATCCCTACGGATTGATTGGTAGTGGGTAATTTAGAAACCTCTGCATCAACTAATACAATGGCATAATATTTACCTGTTGCAGATAATCTGATAGTAGCATTCTTAACCTTACCTTTGATTTGGTGTCCTGATTTAAAAGGGATTTTTCCTAATTTAGGTAATTTTAGAAAGTTATTGAGCTGTTGGATGTTTTGATTAACTGAGTTTGATTTATAACTCTGCTTAAGAAACTTACGTGATTTAAACTTAGGATAACCGGCGTGTTTTTTAAATAACTTTTGAAAGGCTTGATTTAAATCACGACTAACATGTAATAAGCTAGTTGATTCAGCCTGCTTCAAGAATGGATATTCGTGTTTTAGACACTTAATTAAATAGTTCATATCAAATTCATTAACGTATGATCCACCATTGTTGTATCGTTCAATTTGCATATTAAGTAATTGATTCCAAACGAAACGACAGCAACCAAAATTAAAAATAATCTTAGATTGTTGCGCTAAATTAGGATATATTCGTGTTTTAATGGCTCGTAGAGTCATCTAATTTCACTTCCTTTGCACGTTGGTCATCAATATATTTAGCTACAGCTCGTTCGTTTGTTGTCCCTATACTTTCAACATAGTAGCTGTGAGACCACAAATGACGATTGGATTTTTTCCAATAACTATTTTGTAACTCAGGGCATTCACGAAATAGTCGCCATGCACTAATTCCTTTAAGCCACCTTACAATATTAGTTACAGATAGCTTTGGTGGTGCACTAACCAATAAGTGAATATAGTCATCTTTACCAACTTCCATATGGTCAATACTAAAACCGTATTTTAAAGCAACTTCAAGTAATGTTTTCTTTAATACAACCTCAACGTTTCCTTTTAGAATGCGGTTGCGGTATTTAGTTCCCCACATGATGTGGTAATTTAAGTTAAAGGCATATGTTCTACCATATGTAATTCTTTTATTATCTTTCATACAATCATTATAACACTATTTTATCTAACCATGTGTGTTTAGTACAAAATAATAGGCGATTCATCAAGTCCTTAAAAGAACGTGTTTCCTCGCCTAAATATAAAAAGTAGAAAGTTAAACTTAGCTTTCTATTTTTTATTTACAAAATTTAGTATCTTTTTGTAATCTTAATAGCTTTTGAATCTGCTTTAATATATCCACCTTTGATTAAATATATTTTACAGCCAGTTTTATTAAAATCATATCTATATAAATAATCATAGTATCTAAGATTATAAGTTCTGCCACGTTTTAGTATACGTAATTTATGAGTTAAATTCATATCTTTATAAAGATATACATTCTTTTTTAGCTTAATTTGTTTCTCAATTCTGTGCTTACCCAACTCAATTAATCTACAATTACCGGTAATGTAATTACCATTAGGTAGAACATATCGAGTAGTTAAATTATGCTTTACAATTCCGTTAATTTTCAAAATACTACCTTGATTATATTTCTTCAAGTTATTATTTAATTTAACATTACTGGAACTATATACACCATAAGGATTAATAACTGTTATAAATCTTGTATGTGATTTCAAATAAGCCGGTATAACATAATGTTTATTAGCAGTAATGTATCCAATTAATCCATTAGTTTTAGATTTATGATTAACATCAACAACTTTATAGTATTCTCTATTTTCATAACTATATACACCTTTAACCACAAACATTGGATATTTAATCCTAGTTTTCTTAATATAACTAGCTACAATATTACTACGATTGTTTAAATCATTGTTTAATCCATAATACATATTGATGTATTTAATAGAACAAATTGCTAATCCATGATACTTACTAGTCTTATTTTTGTCTATGCGGACATGATTATGTGGAATATTATTATTATCGGAATTTTTAGCATCATGATTAGATGGATTTACTATTATTGGGATATTATCATTATCTGAATTTTTAGTGTATTCATAATTAACATTAACATCATCAGTGCCATATTTTCCTGTTTTATTCGTTGGTTCTTTACTCAATGTATACCCTGGAATATCTTTGGCACTAGTTATGTAACTATCACCAATTTTACCTGTCAACGTTGTGGGATCTGATAGCTTATTTCCACTAGCATCTACATAGTTAACATGCACTGTTCCAGTTGTTACTGTTGGATTCTTTGTGTATTCATAATTAACATTAATATCATCAGTGCCATATTTTCCTGTTTTATTCGTTGGTTCTTTACTTAATGTATACCCTGGAATATCTTTAGCACTAGTTGTGTAACTATCACCAATTTTACCTGTCAACGTTGTAGGATCTGATAGCTTATTTCCATTAGCATCTACGTAATTAACATGCACTGTTCCAGTTGTTACTGTTGGATTCTTTGTGTATTCATAATTAACATTGATATCATCAGCGCCGTATTTCCCTGTTTTATTCGTTGGTTCTTTACTTAATGTATACCCTGGAATATCTTTAGCACTAGTTGTATAACTATCGCCAACCTTACCTGTCAACGTTGTAGGATCTGATAGCTTATTTCCATTAGCATCTACGTAATTAACATGCACTGTTCCAGTTGTTACTGTTGGATTCTTTGTGTATTCATAATTAACATTAATATCATCAGCGCCATATTTTCCTGTTTTATTCGTTGGTTCTTTACTTAATGTATACCCTTGAATATCTTTAGCACTAGTTGTGTAACTATCACCAATTTTACCTGTCAACGTTGTAGGATCTGATAGTTTATTTCCATTAGCATCTACATAGTTAACATGCACTGTTCCAGTCGTTACCGTTGGATTCTTTGTGTATTCATAATTAACATTGATATCATCAGCGCCATATTTCCCTGTTTTATTCGTTGGTTCTTTACTTAATGTATACCCTGGAATATCTTTAGCACTAGTTATGTAACTATCACCAATTTTACCTGTCAACGTTGTAGGATCTGATAGTTTATTTCCATTAGCATCTACATAGTTAACATGCACTGTTCCAGTCGTTACCGTTGGATTCTTTGTGTATTCATAATTAACATTGATATCATCAGCGCCATATTTCCCTGTTTTATTCGTTGGTTCTTTACTTAATGTATACCCTGGAATATCTTTAGCACTAGTTATGTAACTATCACCAATTTTACCTGTCAAAGTTGTAGGATCTGATAGCTTATTTCCATTAGCATCTACATAATTAACATGCACTATTCCATTATCAACAAATACATATGGAATATAATAAGAATCATCATAATCATTATTATGCAGTACAATATAGTATTTGTATTGTAATGGTATAACACCATAACCTGGAAGCCTCAATTCAGGATTCATAACTTGTTCAGGCAAATTACTATAATGAAAAGTTGTGTTGTTAATTTGATTTACATTAGCTCCTCGACTAGAAATGCTAATGTATGGAAATACATATCTATAGTTATGAATATTTTCGAACGGAATTGCTTGCGTCAAATTTGCAACCCTACTAATACTATAAGTTAATGGAAGATGAGCAATATCATTAATATTAACTGTTGTTGATCTATTTTCAGAATTAATTTTTAACGGATCAGAAATAACTGCTACTTGTTCACCAATAGTAGGATTCATTATTCTATTATGCACACCTTCTCCTACATTTAAACCATTAATATAAAGTCTACTAGTTTCTTGAATCCCTTGTTGAGGTAAAAGTTGCATTCCTTTAAAATCATAAATTGAATTTAAAGAAACATCTACATATGTAAGGTTTTTATCTGACTGTTGCAACTGAACTATCGGACTAACATCTGTAATTCTATTTCCTCTTAGAAAAATGTATTTTAACTTTGATAAACTAGAAATTGGTGATATATCAGTAACATCTCCTATGTGTACACCGTCATTAAAGTCAGTTATATTATCCAAATTCAATGCAACTATGTTGGTAGCGTATTGAATACCTTCAATTGAATATGAATCTACACCTCTATTATCGCTTAGTGTATTAAAACTCCGATTCAATACATTATTAGTGGTATATTGTCCGCTAATCCATTGTAGCTTACTCATATTTTGCTTAGTAATATCATTAACAGTACTATCCTTACTTAAGATACCTTGTATTTTCATATCATCTAAAACTAATGATTGAAACTTTTTATTAGGCATCCATGTATTAATATCACTTGTCCCTATTTCATCAGCATTTATAACGCTACAAGTATAAAAACATAAAACAAAAAAACTTAAAAAAATTAAAAATATTAATTGAAATTTTCTTTTTATAATATAAAAATTAATGTTATTCAAATTGTTCATCTCCTACACAATTATTATAAAATAACTTTAATATTATAGTTAGCAAAAAGACTTACGCATGTTATAATATACATATGTTATATAAAACATATGTAAGGAGAAATATATAATGAATTATTGGATACTAGCCTTAACCTTTTTAAGTGTTAATTTAGACTTCTTTTTCATGTTAATTTTCATGATTAAAAAATATGATTTAAGAAAAGTAATTGTAGGCTACGTTGCTGGTGTAACCATTTTAATTACACTTAGTTTTATTATTGGAAAGACCTTAGCTTATTTTATTTCCGAATGGATTTTAGGTGTCTTAGGGTTTTTACCAATATATATGGCCTTCAAAGATGATGATGACGATGATGGAGTTAAAAATCATAAATCACAGATTTTTAGTTTTATGATTACTTACCTATCGGTTTGTGCTGGTTGTAATATATCAATCTTTCTACCAGTATTAATTAACATGTCATTTTGGCATTTTATAATAACGCTAATATTTATGAACGTTTTAACTATCATTGTTACAATCATTATTAAATGGATCGCTGATATCTCAATCGTATCTAAAATAATGGAAAACTACGGTGAAATATTAATGAAAATTTGTTATGTATTAGTTGGATTATATGTATTTTGGGATAGTGGATTGATTAAACACTTGTTACAATTGATATAAGGAGCTGGTGTTATGACTAAAGTAAATCCGATTGATGATCAACATTTAAAAGAAGTATCATCTATTATGAAGTTATTAAATAACTCAAAACGAGTTCAAATGTTATTCATTTTAGAACAAGCATCCCTTAGCGTAAAAGAAATCGTTGATATTTTAAAAATCGATCAACCTACTGTTTCACACAATTTAGCAATGCTTAGAAAACATCAATTAGTATCTGCAGAGCGTGACGGTAAGTACAACAAATACGTATTAAATGATCCACATATTTTAGACATCATTAATGAAACTTTATCACACGCTGATCACGTTCTACGTGGTAAAAAACACGGTGAATAACAGCAAAATTTTAACATTATCGTTGTAAAAATAATGGATAATGTTAAAATTGTATTTAGTTAAATAATAGTTTAAAACTTTAAGCAGGACAGATAAATAATAACTACTTCACAGCGAGCTAAGGTCAGTGGAAGCTTAGTAACCATGGTTATTTTTTATAACACCTACTTGTCTTTATTCTGAAAATTAGTAGTAAGAATAAACGTTATTCATAGCGTTATCATGACCGAGTGACTCTTTATAAAAGAGTATTTTAGGTGGTACCGCGGAATAGACCTTTCGTCCTTATTTATTTTGGATGAAAGGTCTTTTTTTAAACTAAATTTAAATCAGAAAGGTATGTATATTTAATGGAAAAATTTACAATTAAAGATTTATATGCAAAACCTGAACAATTTGCTGACAAGCAAGTTTCTATTGAAGGTTGGATCAAGACTAGTCGTGGTTCTAAAAAGATTTGTTTCATCGAAGCTAATGATGGTAGTTTCTTAAAGAATGCCCAAATCATTGTTAAAAATGACAATCCGGACTTTGATGAAATTAGAAAATGGCCTATTGCATCAACTATTCACGTGGATGGAACTTTTGTTAGCACTCCAGATGCTCCACAACCATTTGAAATTCATGCATCAAAAATAACTTTAGAAGGTCATTCAAGCAGTGATTTTCCACTACAAAAGAAAGAACAATCATACGAATACTTAAGAACATTAGCTCATTTACGTCCTCGTACTAATACTTTCTACTCTGTATTTAAGGTTCGTTCAATGGCCGCCTTTGCAGTTCATCAATATCTACAATCACACGGTTTCACATATGTAAACACCCCTATCATTACTAGTAGTGATGCTGAAGGTGCCGGTGAAACTTTCCGTGTTACTACCTTAGATATGAATGATCTACCCAAAACTGAAGATGGCAAAGTAGATGATTCTAAAGACTTCTTCCGTGAAAAAGCTAACTTAACAGTTAGTGGTCAATTATCTGTAGAAGCATACGCCCTAGCATTACGTAACGTATATACTTTTGGACCTACTTTTAGAGCTGAAAACTCACATACTGCTAGACATGCATCTGAATTTTGGATGATTGAACCTGAAATGGCTTTTGCCACTTTGAAAGATACTATCAAAGTTTCTGAAGGCTTACTAAAATATGTAATTAAATACTTATTTGATAATGCCAAAGAAGAATTAGACTTCTTGAATAGTATCAACGATGGTTTAATCGATCGCCTTAAAGCTACTATTAATGAAGACTTTGCTAAAGTTACTTACACTGAAGCTATTAAAATGTTAGAAGAATCTGGTCATGAATTTGAAGTTCCAGTTAAATGGGGTATCGATTTACAATCAGAACACGAAAGATATCTATGTGAACACATCTACAACAAGCCAGTATTCTTAACTGATTACCCACGTAATATCAAAGCATTCTACATGCGTGATAACGACGATGGTAAAACAGTTGCTGCAGCCGACCTATTAGTCCCAGAAATTGGTGAAATGGTTGGTGGAAGTCAACGTGAAGAACGTGAAGACAAATTACGTGCAAAAATTGATGAATTTGGTCTAAACGAAAAAGAATACAATTGGTATCTAGAACTTAGAAAATATGGTGAAACCGTTCACTCCGGATTTGGAATTGGATTTGAACGACTAGTTATGTATGTAACTGGTATGGCAAACATTAGAGATGTTATTCCTTACCCAAGAACTCCAGGTAACGCTCCATTCTAAAAACAATAAAAAAGATTACTATCCTAAATGGTAGTAATCTTTTTTAGTCTACACAAATTTTATGATACAACCACGCCATTCCTAATAAAAAAGTAGCTGCACAAAAAGTAGATATCGGAAACATATTAAACATGTCTTTAGGAATTACAATCGCTAATAAAGGTAAAGTATAAGCAGCGGGTAACTTCACTTTCCATATATATAACCATATAAAAACTAATGGTAACGTTATTATGGTCGTACCTATCCAAGATAAAATAAATGTGTGTACAATCGTACCAAAAGCAGCTGCTCCAGTCAGTGATATGACATGCCTTAAAAATGAATTTAAATTATACGTACTTTGATTAACAATTCCAAATAATGCTACAAAAACTGGTGGGATGGCAGCCATTTGTGGTCTATGAAACATTAAAACTATTAAAATCCAACTTAATGTAATAAATATATAGAATAATATTTTATGATATTGCATTGCAGGAAATTTGCTTCTATCAACATGTTCACCATATATGTATACTCCTAGCATAACAATGAACGTTAAGGTTCCTGTTACCAATATAAAGGTCCAACTATGCGCATCAATAACCAATGGTAACAAACCAGTAGCAAATGCTGGCGCTAAACATGACTGAAAAATTTTTAAAATTGTAATAATTAATACTACTGCTAATAAAACTTTCCAAGCATAAAACAATTGCAACTGATTAATTGAAAAACCAATTGCTGAAGTAATCGTAGGAACAATCCAAACAAACAAAGGATGTTTAATCCAATCTCGTTTATGATATATCCACGTACCTGAAGTTAGTGCTGCTATTTCAGGCAAAATGATTTCAATATTATGAAAAAATTGGGCAATCATAACCATTGAAACAATAAAAATAAATCCAAAAAAATAATCAAGTTTACTTTTATCACTAATGTGAATTTTCATCTACTCCTTAATTATAAAACAAAAAGGTTATTTCAAATCTTAGTAAATCTTTTCATTTTAGTATTATTTTGATTATAGCACCGTATAAAAACATAAATAAAAAGCAACTCATAGAGTTGCTTTTTATTATGAACGAATATTAAATCCAATTTCGTTAGCAATAATAGCTATTTTTAAAACGGCATCCTTTTTGTTTTGGAAATTAATAGTGCTTGGAATCTTCTTAAAGGTAGCATTAATATCAGCCTTAGATTTTTTAGTTAACTTGTAGTTAAATAAATTGTAAGTCTTTTTCATAAAATCACGATAATGTTCTACTTGTGGTTCAGTGAATGAACTTGGTAGTCCATTAATGGTTTCAGAAAAACTACTTAAGCTTAAACCTACAGTTTGGTAGTCCTTAACCCCACTATTAAAACCTGTATCAATGCCTTTAACTAATCGGTTATACTTTTGTACATCTGCATATTCGTTGTGGTTAACTTTATGTACACTCTTCTTGTGATGTTTCACAACTTTGTGGTGCTTATGCTTAGCGGCACTAACATTAACCGTGTTGATACTGTTACTAAACACAGGGAATAGTACGGAAACTCCTAGCATAATCAATGAACTTTTTTTAATCCAATTGCGCATAAAAAACACTCCTATGAACGATATAAAATACGTTTAATACATATAAAAGTATATCATTATCGATAGAAGTGTCAATTTAATTTACATTGCGTTCAAACGGTCAATTCGATCACTTATGGATGGATGCGTATCAAAAATCCCTGCATGCTTAGGAGCAACAATATCTCCAATTGAGGCAGTTTGTTTAATTTTACGACCATCAACAGGATTACCACTAATAATTGCTAACGCTTGAGCTAAAGCGACTGGGTCTTTAGTAAGCTCAGCCGAAGACGCATCTGCTAAATATTCACGATTTCTAGAAATCGCAAAAGTTAACACACTAGCTAACAAATTACCAATTGCAGAAATTACGTAAGTTAATATCCAGAATATTAATTGCACTACTGAGCCAGAATCACGATCATCATCATCTTGGCCATTTCCAAATATTAAAGCATAGTCAGCTAAGTTAGTTGCTATTCCACCCATAAAGTTAATAGCACCACCAAATGCTGATGCCAAAGTAGTCACTTTCATATCACCATTTTTAATATGTGCCACTTCATGTCCAATGACAGTAGCAAGTTGTTCACGATTTAAAGCATTTAATAATCCCGCTGTAACTGCTAAACCAGCTTTTTCTGGTTTAATACCTGTAGCAAAAGCATTACATTCATCCACTTCTACAATATATAAAGCAGGTTCTGGAATTCGTGCAGCTAAACACAACTCTGTCACAATGTGTTCTAACATTGGAATTTCATTAGTTTTTAAAGGGCGAGCCCCATTAGCTGACATAACTGATTGCATTGAAAGTCCACTATACATAATCAATGCATAAAAACCACTAACAACTAAACCAATTAACGCTCCATAAACAGTTGTATTATTTCCGCTTGATCTAACCATCATGCTAAAAGCATATCCAAAAGCAGCTCCTACCGCCGTTACTAGTAATAAAAACAATCCTAATAAAACAATTGTACGGTGCTTGTTACTGCGTTGTTGTTCAAACCAATTACTCTTCAAAAAGACTCCTCCTAACAAAAAAACGATGAATCAACATCGTCTTTTTGAGTAGTTATTTAAGATCATCAAAATTAACATTGACGTTTTGTTTTTCTTCTGAAGTAGCTTGAATCATGGCATCTTTTTCTTTTAAATTCATCATCTTAGCAACAAAAGATGAAGGAATATTTTGAACGGCCAAATTATAATCAGCTACACATGAATTATAAGCACTTTGACAACTAGCAATTTGATTTGCAATTGTAGTCATTGTTTCAGATAATTGCATGAAGTTTTGGTTAGTATGCAACTCTGGATAGCTTTCAGCAGTAGCATTTAAAACTGTTGTCAAATTATTACTAGCTTGTAAAGCTGCGTTATAATCTTTTTTATCAACACCATCCAAAATTTGGGTACGATATTTAGTAACACGTTCTAAAGTTCCACGTTCAGCATTTACAGCTCCCTTAACTGTACTAATTAAGTTAGGAATTAAGTCAGCACGTTTCTTTAATTGAACATCGATATCACTACCACTTTGATTAACTTGCATGTTAAGACGTTGTAGACGGTTATGTTCATATACATAGAATAGAACTAGTGCCACAACGACTATTAAAATAATCCACCACATATCATTTAACTCCTTCAAAAGGTTTTGACTTCATTATTAAGGTTGTTGCACAATAAGTCAATTAATTTATATAAATAATAAACATATTTTTACTATTCAATTGAAGTCTTAGACTTATTAGCGTTAGGTTTATGATATACACGATGTGCTGGTGATGCTGCATGGATGTTTAGTTCATTCATCAAGCGTTTTAATCTACGATTTCCCACATAGATGTTTTGCTTTCTTAAAGAACTTTGAATTCGTGGTACTCCATATTCTCGATTATTTTTTTCCCAAATATCTTTAATGATTGGTTTTAGTTTCTCATCTTGTTTACGAGTAGCGGTTGGTTCATAATTTAACCAATCATAGTAAGTACTAGTTGGCACATTTAAAAGTTTTAAAACATTAGTTCTTTGGTATCCCTGAGATACTGCATTTTCCACTAATTTCAATAGTTTATCAACGTTGTTAAACCAATCAACACCTTCAGATAACGCAAATTTTAATATTTTATTTTCTTTTTCAATATTTTTAATGTGTTTCTCTAATTCATTATATCTTTGTAATGAATATGTTTTACCATCGATTAATGCTTTTCTAGATTCATTAACCCATCGTTTAACAGTATTAATGGAAATATTATAGTCTTTAGATATTTTTTTTATTGATACTCTTTGATCAATGGCTAAGTTTAAAATTTTATTTCTAGTTTCTTTAGGATAAACTTTAGGCATATTTTCACTCCCAATAAAGTCATTTATAATAAATTATCTTATCTTAATTATAATAAAATTTTTGATAATTTAAAATAACAGTAAAACATTATACAGAAATTAAGTCAACTAAACAAACATTTAGACACAAAAAAAGCTACCAATTCTGAAGTGCCTTAAAAAAGTTAGACAATTATTACTAAATTAAATATTTAATTTCATGGAATGATTTCGATATTCAATC
>NZ_BPLL01000024.1 GCF_019656235.1 Apilactobacillus xinyiensis
AACCTCTGCACGAAAGTGCTAGACACTATCGTGTAAGTCAGCAGTGTTCCCAGAAGCTCGGTCATTAATGACCGAGTGGTTTACAAGTTAATTCAATACGTTTTTGATATTTAGATAAGCTATATAAAGTTATTTCTTCACATAGTTTATATTCTAAATGCTTTTGTTGATTTATTTTCATAATCATATTTAAGCACTTAAAATCCTTGGAACAAAAGAAAATAACATTTTTCTGTTTATCATAGATTGGCGCTATGCGATTATCGTAAAAGATTTCATATTGATTGAACTTAATTGAATTCAAATGTATCAGTCCATTTCTGATGAAAATATTTTATATTTTTTAAAATCTATTTCTTCAACGCTAATTTGAAAATTTTCGTTTTTAGTGAATTTAATGGTTTTGCCTAATTCAATTACCAAATACAAAACATTATAGCTATTATCCATAACGACAATTTTATTCGAATCGGTTAAACATTGCACATTGTCCGGTAAATTAAACGTATATCCAAGACGTTCTATTTTCATAAAAAACTCCTTTACACGTTGACCATTACGGCATAGTTTTTGGCAGAATATTTAATTAAATGAGTTGCATAGCGGAATTTAAAAATAATTTTTGAGTTAATAATTTGAATTACTGCACAGATAGAAACATATCCACCAAGTTCGGCTTGTTCTGATTTCATGAAAAAAGCAACGGTCTTGCTGGCTTGATCATAAATATAGTCCAATTGCTCATCGTAATTAATTGTATATGCATCTAAATTAATTTGGTTCATTTTGTAGCCCTCTCTAATCACTAGTGGTTATGATGTAACTACTTTGATTGTCTTCAACAATGTTTACTGACAGTTCAGGTTGAAAGTTTAAGTGTCCATCTATTTTTTCAACCAGTAAAAGTAAATCATAGTATTTAGAAATAAAAGCAATTTTTTGCTTTTCATTGTCATAAACGCACATTATATCATCTTGATATTTAAAGTTGTATTGGTCCATTTTAATATTTTTCATTTAGATAAAGCCTTTCTATAGTTGGGTTTTTGATAGTAATTTTAATCATCATTTTAGCATAATATTTTTATACTCAGTTCTGATTGAAAATTAATTTAAAAAAGTTAATAAAAAAGCTTGCATTAAATTAAAATTAGAATATAATGATAATAATCTTAATTGTTAGGAGGAGATTACATGAAACAAACTAATAAATTAATTAATCTTTCACGATACAATTCATCAAAGATTAATCTTCCAACCGGCATTTACAGAGATGAACGCGGTAATGTGTTCGTCGACCAAGACGAATACAGTGAGTTCTATAATCCCCGTTCAGTTGTAGCTGAGGGCAGTCCAATCTAATGAGGTGAGTTTCACCGCATTGTAAATAGTTAGGAGGAGATTACATGAAACAAACTAATAAATTAATTAATCTTTCACGATACAATTCATCAAAGATTAATCTTCCAACCGGCATTTACAGAGATGAACGCGGTAGTGTGTTTGTTGATCAAGATGAATACAGTAAGTTCTATAATCCTCGTTCAGTTGTAGCTGAGGGCAGTCCGATCTAATGAGGTGAGTTTCACCGCATTGTAAAGTTAAAATTTAATGATAACTGCATATACTAAATACTAAAATTAAACCTCCCAAAAAATTTCAAACACGTATCCATTTTTTACACCAAAAAAATAACTAAATCTATAACCTTAAAAAATTACATTTGAAAAAGCTATCAATCATTATGGTTGATAGCTTTTTATTTATAAAGTGCGAATAAAATCTTAATTTTTTCTAAAGTCAAGTCTTGTTAACACAATATATGGGTGCTAAGATTATTAATTGCACAATATATATTGGAATTTAGAAGGAAGATGCTTCGAGTGAAACACAAAAATTTAAAAGTAATTAAAACTAATAATCAAAAAACTCCATTTTACATATATAAATTAGATTATATTTTTGAACAATTAAAATTAAATGCTACACAAATTGATGCTATTTATAAAAATATTTTTGGCCAAGTGGTTAACAACGAAATTAGCACTAACACAATTCGTAATGTGATTGAAAACTATCTAAGTGAAAATCAACTAACTACGGCCTTAGCAGCTTATCAAACTGCTAAAATTCAAGATGACAAAACTTGGCAAAAAGCTACCGATATTGAAAATAATATTAAGCAATTGTTTGATCGTAATTCACGAGTTGTACATGAAAATGCCAACAAAGATAGTAAAGTGTTTAACACGCAACGTGATTTACAAGCTGGACGTTCTAGTAAAGCCATTGGTCTAAAAATGTTACCTCCATTGGTGGCCAAAGCACATTTGCGCGGTGATATTCATTGGCACGACTTAGATTATTCTCCTGCAACACCAGAAACTAATTGTTGTTTAGTCGATTTTGCCAATATGTTGAACAACGGTTTTAAAATTGGTAACGCACAAGTATCATCACCAAAATCAATTCAAACCGCAACTGCACAAGTGGCACAAATCATTGCTAACGTAGCTTCACTTCAATATGGTGGTATTTCATTTGATCGAGCTGATGAAGTCTTAGCACCATTTGCCAAACTTAACTATGACAAACACTTAGAAACGGCAAAACAATGGGTTCCTGAAGATAAACAAGCTGAATATGCTTTAGACCGTACTCGTAAGGATATTTACGATGCAATGCAGGCTTTAGAATATGAAATAAACACTTTGTATTCATCACAAGGACAAACTCCATTTACTACGGTTAGTTTTGGCTTAGGTACTAACTGGTTTGAAAAAGAAATTCAAAAGGATATTTTTAGAATTAGAATTAAAGGATTAGGTGTCGAACGTCGAACAGCCATTTTTCCTAAGTTAACGTTTGCATTAAAACGTGGCTTGAATTTAAATCCAACAGATCCTAACTATGACGTTAAACAATTAGCCATTGATTGTGCCACTAAACGTATGTATCCCGATATTTTAAATTATGATGTCCTTTCTGATATTACAGGTAATTTTAAAGCACCTATGGGATGCCGTTCTTTTCTACCAAAATGGACTGATGCAGATGGTAAGGAAGTTAACGCTGGTCGTATGAACTTAGGAGTAGTTACCGTTAATTTACCAAGGATTGCTTTGTATGCTAAGGGCAATGTCGAAAAATTCTGGGACATTTTTAACGATAAAATGAACATTGTACATGAGGCGTTAGCTTATCGAATTGAACGTTGTAAAGAAGCTAAGCCTTATAATGCCCCACTGCTTTACAAGTACGGAGCATTTGGTAAACGTTTAAATGATGACGATATTGTTGATGAGCTATTCCGTAACGAACGTGCCACGGTATCAGTGGGTTACATTGGATTATATGAAGTAGGGACTAGCTTCTTTGGTCCTGATTGGGAACATAATGCCGATGCCCACGCCTTTACGGTTGAAATCGTTAAACGTTTAAACGAACTTTGTCAAGCTTGGTCAAAAGATAGCGGTTATCACTACAGTTTATATTCCACCCCAGCTGAATCCTTAACTGATACTTTCTGCCAAGATGACATTAAAAAATTTGGACAGGTTACTGATATTACCGATAAAGAATATTACACCAACAGTTTCCATTATGATGTTCGTAAAAATCCAACTCCATTTGAAAAATTATCATTTGAGGAAGAATATCCACATTATGCTTCTGCTGGATTTATTCATTACTGTGAATACCCTAATTTAAAACAAAATCCTAAAGCCTTAGAAGCTGTTTGGGATTGGGCATATGACCATGTTGGTTATTTAGGAACTAATACTTCAATTGATCAATGTTTCAAATGTGGCTTTAAAGGTGATTTTAAACCTACAGCACGTGGTTTTGAATGTCCACAATGTGGAAATCATAATCCAAAATATTGTGATGTAGTAAAAAGAACTTGTGGTTACTTGGGTAATCCACAAGCACGTCCGATGGTTCATGGTAGACATGAAGAAATATCGGCACGAGTTAAAAATATGACGAAAGGGATGGTACAAAATGCCGCGCAATACGAGAGAGCCAAACAATCCGACACCCAAAGAGTGGATGGCTGATGATTTAAGCTTACAATATATTGCTGATTACAAGCCATTTAACTTTGTCGATGGTGAAGGGGTTCGTTGTAGTTTATACGTAAGTGGTTGTTTATTTCACTGTCCTGGCTGTTATAACGTGGCTGCCCAAAATTTTCATTATGGACAACCATATACACAGGAACTAGAAGATCAAATCATTGAAGACATGCGTAAACCGTATGTACAAGGACTAACCTTATTAGGTGGCGAACCATTTTTGAATACGCAAGTATGTATTAAACTATGTGAACGAATACGAAAAGAATTTGGCCATGCTAAAGACATTTGGTCCTGGACAGGTTATAAGTGGGAAGAACTAATGCAAGAATCATATGATAAATTAAAATTACTTTCATTGATTGACATTTTAGTTGATGGCCGTTTCTTAGAAGATAAAAAAGATTTAACCCTACAATTTCGTGGTAGCTCGAACCAAAGAATCATTGAAGTTCCTGAATCGTTAAAACAAAATAAAGTAGTCATTTGGGATCGATTAGTACATTAGGGAGGAAAATAGTGTGCTTAAAATTACAGACTTACATGTCAAAATTATAGAAAACAATCAAGAAGTAATTAAGGGCTTGAATCTGGAAATCCCTGATGGTGAAATTCATGTAATTATGGGACCTAATGGTACTGGTAAATCGACTCTATCCCAAACCATTATGAATTCTGGCAAGTATGAAATTACGCATGGACAGATAAATTTTAATGGGACTGATTTAGCAAAATTATCTACTGATGAACGCGCACGGTTAGGTATATTTTTAGCAATGCAGTATCCAACTGAAATTCCAGGAATTAAGAACGCTGACTTTATTCGTGCAGCCGTTAATGCAATGCGTCCAAAATCGGCACAACCAACGGTATTAGAGTTCATGCAATCACTATCTAAAGCCATGGATATTTTAGATATCAAATTGGATTATACAGACCGTTATTTGAACGAAGGCTTTTCTGGTGGTGAAAAGAAACGTAATGAAATTTTGCAGATGATGATGGTTAAACCACAATTAGCTATTTTAGATGAGATTGACTCTGGACTAGATATTGATGCTTTAAAAGTAGTTTCCAAAGGAATTAATACTATGCGTGGCAATCACTTTAGTTCGTTAATTATTACGCACTACGATCGTATATTAAGATATGTTAAACCCGATGTTGTACATGTAATGATGGATGGGAAAATAGTTGCTAGTGGTGGTATTGAACTAGCTAAGAGTCTGGAACAGGGTGGTTACGCACAATTGCGTGATAAGTTAGGGTTAAATATTAAGTTGGTGGATGAATAATGACTGAATTAACTATTTCAGAATTTGCCAAATCACATGGTGAACCGGCTTGGCTAGTAGCTAAACGCGAGGTGGCTAGCGACATTTATTGCAGTTTACCGTTAAGTGCTCAACAACGCCCATATCAAATGACAAACCCTAAGCTAACGGCGGTTACAGTTAATAACGACAATCTAGCTCCACAGCACTTAAAGCAACAGGGAGTTATTATGATGGACTTGTTCGCAGCAGCTCAAGAATATCCCACGCTTATTCAAGAAAATTTAATGGAAAAAACCATTCCTTGGCGAGATAATGCTTTAAATGCACGCCATTTGGCATATTTAACGACAGGAGCATTTATTTTCTTACCTTCAAATACTATTTGTAATGAACCAATTAATCTTACAAATTTCATTGATCATACACAATTAGAAAAACATTTACTTATTATCGCAGGTGCTAATGCTGAAGCTACTTTTACATTTAATGATTGTGGTACTACTCCTAAAAAAGATTGTTTAATGGTAGAGGTTTTATTAGGCGATAATGCCCATATTAAATATTTCGATGAAAATAATGCTAAAAGTGAATATCATCATCGTGTTTTAAATGCTTATTTAGCGCGTAATGCGACTTTACATACTTTTGTAGGGTTGTTCAATGCTCACAATACACTTTATGATAGTAGCTTTAGTCTAGATGGTGAGCAAAGTGAGGGTTACCTAAATGTAGTTAGTTTAGGGATGAATACACAGCAACAAAACGTCAATGCTGAGATTATCAATCACGGTCGTAACACGCATGGAGAAATTCAAGCTCGCGGAATTGTGGCTGAACGTGCCAAAACTAATTTTCACACTAATGGTGTAATCACGAAAAATGGATATGGAGCTTATTCTGATCAAGCTAGTCGATTATTAACTTTAGATAGTACTAGTCAAGGACAAGTTGATCCAATTTTATTGATTGATAATTATGACGTAGTTGCTGGACACGCAGCAAGTGTCGGTAAAGTAAATGCTGATCAATTGTATTATCTGAATAGTCGAGGCATTCCATTACGTCAAGCAAAGTTGTTACTGACGCGTGGATTCTTATTACCATTGATTGACGCATTTCCTAACGAACAAATGCGTAAGCAAATGTTAGATAAATTGGAGGGGCGTTTCAATGTTAGATGATAAAATTCGAAATGATTTTCCATTTTTTAAAAATAATCAATTAATCTATTTAGACAATGCGGCGACGACTCAAAAACCGCAAATTGTAATTGATCGTATGGCAGATGACTATACAAATCATAGCTTCAATGTCCATCGTAGTAATTATATGGCTGCTCAACGTACGACTGATGCATATGAAAAAGTTCGCACAACAGTGAGCGATTTTATTGGCTCGCCCAGTGCTAAATCAATTGTTTTTACTAAAAGTACGACTGATGGAATTAATATAGTGGCCAATGGTTATTTTGCACACCAATTACAGCCAGGTGATGAAATAGTAGTAGCGATTAGTGAGCATCATAGTAATTTGTTACCTTGGCAACGTTTAACTGAAAAATGTGATGCGCATTTACGTTACATTGAATTGAATGAGCATGGTCAGTTAGATGTGCAGCAAGCTCAAAAAGTAATTAATGATCATACAAAATTAGTTGCGGTAGCTGCAGTTTCGAATGTATTAGGTAATCTTAATCCAATTGAACAATTAGCTAAAATAGCCCACCAACATAATGCTGAAATATTAATTGATGCTGCTCAGTGGGTACCAGATATGCCCGTTAACATTAGTGCTTTCAATCCAGATTGGTTAGTCTTTTCAGGCCATAAAATGTTAGCACCAACCGGTATTGGGGTGTTATATGGTAAACCAGATCTGTTAGAAAAAATCGAACCCACTGCAGTAGGTGGTGACATGGTTACTAGTGTCGATCGTAATCATTTTAAGGCACAACCAATTCCAATTCGTTTAGAAGCAGGGACGCCGAATGTTATGGGTGTATTAGGTCTAGGCGCAGCCTTAGATTATTTAAATACATTGGACATGCATATGGTCCAAAAGCGTTGTCAATTTTTAGGACAGTTTATGTATGATAAATTGTCAGCCTTAGATGGCGTTGTGGTTTATGGTAATCCAATTCGTGATACTGGAATTGTAACTTTTAATGTCGAAGGGGTGCATGCACATGATGTAGCTTCAGCACTTGATTTACGCGGAATTGCTGTAAGAGCAGGTTATCACTGTGCAGAACCTTTGATGCAAGCGTTACATACTAATGCAACTGTACGAGCTAGTGCCTACTTTTATAATACTCAAGATGAGATTAGTCAGTTAGTTAAAGCAGTCAAAGCCACAAAGGAGTTTTTCACTTCATATGGACATTAATGAAATCTATCAAAGAACAATTATGGACTATGCTGTACGTTTAAAAAATAAACCCCTATTAAACGGCCAGGATACTTATCAAATCAGCTTAGAGAATCCTACCTGTGGTGATAAATTAATTCTAAGTGTACAAATAAAAAGTGGGTTAGTACATGTGATTGCTTACCAAGCTGATGGGTGTGTTATTTTTAAAGCTGCTACGGCTATCATGGAAAAAGTTTGTTTAAAGCATTCGGTTACCGAAATTAACCATTTGGAAAATCAGTTTTCGCAAATGATGATGCAACAAGAAATCGATAATCCTAAGGCATTAGGTGATGCAATTGCTTTACAAGCAATTGTTAAACTACCAGTGCGGATTAAATGTGCGATGTTGCCATGGAAAGCGATGTATCAAGTTTTGAATGAAGGTGAAGTTGATGGACGATGACATTTTAAATAGTAATGACGAGTATCAGTATGGTTTTAAAGATGATTATCAACCAGTGTATTCTACTGGAAAAGGCTTAAACGAATCGATTGTTCGTGAAATTTCATCCCAAAAGCATGAACCTCAGTGGATGTTAGACTTACGATTACGGGCTTTTAAAATATATCAAAAATTACCAATGCCTAAATTTGGCCCAGATTTATCAAAGTTAGATTTGGATAACATTAATTACTTCCAAAGAGCTACTGATCAAGTTGCACGTGACTGGTCGGATGTACCTAATAGTATGAAACAGACCTTTGAAAAACTGGGTGTGCCGGAAGCAGAACGTAAATATTTGGCAGGTGCAGAAGCCCAATATGAATCCGAAGCAGTATACGCTAATCTAAAAAAAGAATATGCCAAACTGGGCATTATTTTTTGTGATACTGATACGGCCCTACGTGAATACCCAGAGTTAGTAAAAACGTACTTTGGTAAACTAATTGGTCCAGAAAATAATAAATTTGCTGCTTTAAACACTGCGGTGTGGTCCGGTGGTGTGTTCTTATATGTTCCCAAAGGAGTTCATTGTAAAATTCCAATTCAAAGTTTTTTTAGAATTAACAATGGTAGTACCGGACAATTTGAACGCACAATTTTAGTGGTCGAAGAAGGCGCAAGTGTTAATTACGTCGAAGGTTGTACTGCGCCCAACTACTCAGAAGATAGTTTGCATGCTGCTATAGTTGAAGTGTTTGTAAAACGTGATGCTTTCGCCCGATATACTACGATTCAAAATTGGTCAGACAACGTGTATAGTTTAGAAACTAAGCGAGCATCAGCCGCAGAAAATGCAACGATGGAATGGGTTGATGGTAATCTAGGTTCTAAGGTGACAATGAAATATCCTAGTATCGACTTAAATGGTCCGCATGCAACTGGAACAATGCTATCGATAGCATTTGCTAGTAATCATATTTTTCAAGATACTGGTTGTATTATGCGTCATAATGCTCCATTTACCTCTTCAAATGTAATTTCTAAGTCAATCTGTAAAACTGGTGGAATTTGCAACTATCGCGGTAAAATTCGGATGCGACCTAATAGTCAAGGGTCTAAATCACATATTGAATGTGACACCATTATTATGGATGATCAATCTAAAAGTGATACTATTCCTACCAACATTATTCAAAATGGCGACACAACTTTGGAACATGAAGCTAAAGTATCAAAAATTTCTGAAACAGATCTTTATTATCTAATGAGTCGCGGTTTAACTGAAGCAGAGGCAACTAAAATGATTATCATGGGTTTTATTGAGCCATTTTCTAAACAATTACCAATGGAATATGCAGTTGAATTAAACCGTTTAATTGACTATCAAATGGAAGACTCAGTGGGTTAATTCATTTAACATGCTAGTTATTAACTAGGGTGTTTTTATTTTTGCAAAAAAGGATGGAAATGATGTTAAATTTAAATAAAACGTCAGCTAATACAAATAAACATAACTATAAAGATTATCTAAAAAGTTGGCTAACAGTAATGGGACCAGGATTGATAATTATGTTAGCGGATACGGATGCCGGTTGCTTGATTACAGCTGCTCAATCAGGAGCTAGTTTTGGATATTCAATGATATTGCCGCAAATTTTATTAATTCCCATTCTATTCATGGTCCAAGAAATTACAGTACGTTTAGGGATAATTACTCAAAAGGGACATGGCGAGTTAATTCGTGACTATTTTGGTAAAGGCTGGGCGTATTTATCAGCAGCTACCTTACTAATTTCTATTATTGGAGCTTTACTAACCGAATTTATTGGTGTTATTGGCGTAGGGGAACTGTTTGGAATTTCTAAATGGTTCACGGTGACAGTTACCGCATTATTTTTAATTGTAATTGCGCTAACTGGTAACTATCGAAGAGTAGAAAAAATTGGGGTTATTTTAGGGTTATTCGAATTAACGTTCATCATTGGATTAGTAATGGTACACCCTTCGGCAAATGATATTTATCAAGGGATGCAGACAATGCCCTTACATAATGAATCATATCTTTATTTAGTAGCAGCCAACGTGGGGGCAGTAATTATGCCATGGATGATTTTTTATCAACAAAGTGCAGTGGTTGATAAGCATCTTCGTCCTTCTATGATTCGTAAAGAACAAGGTGACACGCTAATTGGTACTTTTATTACACAAGGTATTATGATTGGTTTTGTAATGTTATTTGCAGCCACGGTGTTTAAAGATAATACTAACTCAACCGAAGAAACGGTATTTAATTTAGTGAGTTCATTATCTAATTATATCGGTTGGGATGCTGCTCGATTGATTTTAGGTTCCAGTTTATTAGGTGGTGCATTAGTAGCAGTGCTAGTGGTAGCTTTAGCTGGTGCTTGGGGGATTACCGAAACTTTAAAGTGGCGTCATAGTTTAAATGAAAAACTTAACCGTAAAAATTTTGGTTTCTATGCAATGTATGGAGCAATTATTTTATTAAGTGCGATCATGGCTTTATTTGGTAAAAATTTAGTTTCGATTTCCATTACGGTAGAAGTTATTAATGCTTTAATGATTCCAATCGTACTTGGCTTTCTATTAATTTTAGAGGCCAAGGCATTACCAGACAAATATCGAATGCATGGAATTTACCGTTGGATTGTTATTAGTCTATCGTTGATAATTATGGCTTTTGGACTATATATGGTCGGACCAACACTAGGAATTTGGTAAAAATAAAGTCTTTATAATTGACATTCATTAACAAATTAATTATAGTTATGATACTAAATTAGTTGAGGGAGGATTATCACATGATGAAAACTATGTTTAACCAATGCGAATGTTGTTGTCAAATGTACGTTAGCACAGATGTGGTAACCCTTTTAAGGTGCAATTCTTAATTGAACGAGTTTGATAATAACTAATCAATGAGATTTTCACTATAGAAGAGTCACTACTTCTAAGCTAGCGGTTTCGTTAGTTTTCAAGTAGTGGCTCTTTTTTTAACTATTAGTACAATATAAATTTTGGGGAGTGAATGAAGTTGAAGGTACGTAATATACTAGGCTTATCAGCAGTAGCAGTAATTTTGGGAGTGGGTTTGACTGCTTGCGGTTCTAAAAATGCTAATAAATCTAATAACGAAGCTAAAACGCAAACCTTGAACTTAGCCGCCAGTAGTCGTTTAGATACGATTGATATTTCTAAGGCCGGTGGTTATGGTTCAACTGGAAATGTATATGAAAGTTTTTATCGTCTAGGTGAAAAGGGTAGCATTACTCCGGGACTAGCTACTAAGGGTTATAGTAGTAAAGATGGCAAGACTTGGACGTTTAAATTAAGAGATGCTAAATTTAGTGATGGCAGTCCAATTACTGCAAAAGATTTCGTATATTCATGGCGTCGTACAGTAACACCAAGTACTAAAGCACAGTATGCTTACTTATTTAATGCGGTACAAAATGGGGATGCCATTCGTGCTGGTAAAATGAATCCAAACAAGTTAGGAATTGAAGCAGTAGACAACCACACTGTTAAAATTCATTTAACCAAACCTGTGGCTTACTTTAAGACTTTAATGGCATATCCATTATTTGGACCACAAAGTGAAGCTGCTGTTAAGAAATATGGTGATAAATACGGTACCAACTCTAAATACATGGTTTACTCCGGTCCCTTCAAGATGATTAATTGGAATGGAACTGGTGATAAGTGGTCATATGTAAAAAATAATCAATACTGGGATAAAAAAGTGGTTAAATTAAATCGCATTAACTACACTTTAGTTAGCAATCCATCAACAAGTTTAAACCTTTATAACCAAGGTAGTATTGACATTACACCACTAGCAACAGATCAATTGAAAAACTATCAAAATGACCCTAATTTAAAGGATTATTCATATTCAATGATTTCATATTTGAGATATAACTTTAATGACAAGGATGCTCAAAAGAAAGCTATCATCAACAATGATAATATTCGTCGTGCAATTTCATTAGCCATTAATCGTTCCGTATTATCTCAAAAAGTTTTATATTTGAAATCTGATCCAATTACTGGTTTTGTACCAAAAGGTTTAGCTCGTGATCCTAAGACTGGGAAAGATTTTGCGGATCAACAAGGTGTAAAAGATACGCTAAATTACAATCCTAAATTAGCTAAAGAACTATGGGATAAAGGTCTAAAAGAATTAGGTATTAAACAAGTTTCACTTAATCTCTTAACAAGTAATGAAAATGCTAATTCCACTGTAGCTAACCAATACTTGAAGGAACAATTAGAAAGTAAATTACCAGGCTTAACTTTAAGCTTAACTAGCGTTCCATCTAAAATCGCTAGTCAACGTGAACAAAGCGGTGACTTCGATATTAGCTTAGATACTTGGGGTGGAGACTTTAATGATCCAATTACCTTCTTACAAATCCCACAAAGAGGCACATCTTATAACTATGGTAAATACAATAGTGATAAGTATAATGAATTAGTTAACCAAGCTGAAAATGTTGATTCCAATGATGCTAGCAAACGTTGGCAAGATTTAGTTAACGCCAGCAAGGAACTAAATATTACTCAAGGTGTATCACCATTATTCCAAGATGACACTTACTACTTGAAACAACCGAAAGTACAAGGTGTAATTCACAATACTGCTGGAACACAATGGAACTATAAATACACTTACATTAAATAAATTAAAAATAAAGGGATAACACATTAACATTGTGTTATCCCTTTATTTTTAATAAACTTTTAATTTCATTTTTTATTTGACTTACTTTTAAAATGTTGGCTGTGTTTAGTATATTTATTAATCGTTTTTTTCCATTAATTTTATTCGTAGTGAGATACTCTATTTTTGCTTTATAATACTCGTTTAACAATCTAAACTCCAAATTGTTAATACTTAGGCTTATTTCATCTAATCTTTTAGTGAAGTTATTGGCATTATTGAAATCTTTTTCTAATATCATTCTGTCTATACAGTTTGATAAAATGCTATATAATATTTGATTCATATTATTAAAGAAAAGGTATCTTTTTTGAGCTCTTAAAGCTTCTTTAAGTAGATAAATCATTAGTTTATAAGGAATTAAATAACAACTGTTATTAAATGTTTTAAAATCATATATTGTCCAGTATTGTAAATTAGATAAATAATTTGTAATTATATTAATATAAAATTCATTTGAATTATTATTCTCTAAATTCTTACCGTCACTATGTTCTTTTAGTAAAACATAATTAGCTAACTTGACCTTATCCATACCAGTACTATTTTTTCGAATAAAATTTATGTATTTTTTAAATTCACTAACTTTACCTTCATTCCACAATGTTGTTAATTCATAGCTTAATTTTGAAGTGGGTGATGGCATGCAACCATTATGAATCCACAATAGCTCCTCAAAATTAATTGTTAAATTATCTAGAACCTTTAAGAATTTATCTATAGATATTTGTCTCAAACCCTTTTCAAACTTTATAGCATTAGTTTTTGAACAAATACCACTGTAAACCATTTTTAAAGATAAATATTTCTTTATTCTTATTTCTTTTATAGTTTTTCCATACACTGTAATCACACTTTCTATTTTAGTAAACAAACGTTTACCATTTGTTCAGTATAATAACACAAAATGTAATACTTTCTTTATTAACGTAGGAGAGTGATTATATGTTTAGTTTTATTAAAAGTAATAAAGAGTTTTCTAAAATAGCTGGAATTAATTTGCTTTCTAGATTGGGCGATAGACTATTTTATACGGTAATGTTAACCAGTGCTTCATTAGTTTCTCAGTCTAATTTAGCAGTGGCTATGTTTTCCATTTCTGAAACAGTTCCTATTTTATTTAGTTTTATCTTAGGTAATATATCTGATAAAAAAAGAAATAAGTATAAAATTTTAGTCAAAAATTCAATAACTAGAACTATAATTTTTATTATCATTGGAATTTTATTCTATCAATCTTTAAACTTAAATTTGATTTTAATAATATCTTTATTGAATATGTTTTCCGGTTTCGTAGGAAATTATTCTTCATCATTAATTACACCATTTACAAAGATTTTTATTGGAAAAGATGATATAGAAAAAGCCCAGGGCATTATAAGTATAACTGCTCAATGTATTAATGTTTTATCAACTTTAATTGGATCAATATTGTTATCATTTTTTATTAGCAGCACAATAGCTTTTATAAATGCTGTTATATTTTTGATAGTTTTATCTTGTATATTTTTAATTTCATCAGATTTAAAACATGGTGAAAAACAAATAGCTATTAACAAAAATTCAGATTCTATTTTTCAGACTATTCTAAAAAACTTTTATAAATTGTTTAGCAATAGAACAATACTAAACGATTTATTTCAACTTTCATTAATTAATGGTTTCTTTGGTGGACTAACTCCAATGTTTGTTATACTAATTAAGCAAATTAATGTAAATACTTCTTTTCGTCCGATTTTAATTGCTGCTTTATCTATAAATATTACAATATTTATGATTATTGGTAATTATTTAAGCAGTAAAATTTTCATAAAATTATCTAATAATAAGCTAAATAATTTAGCCAGTTTGTTTATTATTTTAATTGGAATAGGCTTTTATATGAATAATATTTATATTGTATTATTAGCATCGAGTTTAATTGCTTTTAACTTAGGAATAGTGTCTCCTAGATTTACTGCTAAAATAATACGGTCATATGCAGTTGAATCACTTGGAGGAATTGTTACAACTGTTAATTCATTACTTGTCTTGGCTCCACCAGTTACTGGAATTTTATTTCCACTATTATCTACTTTTGGATATAATTTTTCATACTTTGCATTTATTTTATATGGGTTAGTTTTAATATTATTTAGTAAAATTATTCTGTTTAATAAAAATAAATAAAAAAGGCCACTTACAAATCTGTAAGTGGTCTTTTTTATTTAGCTTTTAATTTAAAGATACTATCTAAGCTGGGATAGTGTTGGTCAAAAACAGGCACATAACCATCTTCAGATATTTTATTGAATAAGGTTTTTCCAACATTCTCATTTTCTAATTCCATGTTAGCACAATCATCTTTATAAAAATCTATATTTTTAATTCCTGGAAAATCTTCTAAAAGTTTAATATTTTTATATCCTTCTATAGATAATCTAGTTCTTCCAAATTGTTTATAAATAGAATGAATATCTCCCTTTAAAACTGTCTTACCGTGACTTAACATGATTATATAATCAGAAAGCTTTTCTACATTTTCCATATTATGAGTAGAAAAAATAATCATAGTACCATTGTTTTTAGCTTCCAGAATAGCTTTGATTAATAAATCAGCATTAACAGGGTCTAATCCAGAAAATGGTTCATCTAAAATTAACAATTCTGGAGAAAACATTAAACAAGCAATAAGTTGGACTTTTTGTGCATTCCCTTTAGATAAGCTTTCAATATGATCATTTGGTTCGCCAACTACATTTAGTTTATTCATCCATTTTTTTAACTCTACATAGGCTTTACTTTTGTGCATACCATGTAGGGCAGCAAAATATAATATTTGATTTTTAATACTTTCTTTAGGGTATAATCCTCTTTCTTCGGGCATATAACCAATAGTACGTTTTAAATTTTTATTCCATATGATTTGCCCTTTAGTAGGTTTTATAAAATCTAACAACATATGAAAAGTTGTAGATTTTCCAGCTCCATTTTGTCCAATAAGACTTAATATTTCTCCCTTATTTAATTTAAAAGAAAGGTTAGAAACGGCGTTAAAGTTACCAAAATTTTTAGAAACATTCTTAAATTCAATCATTTCACTTATCCTTTCTTTTTAAATTCATCGTTCATGGCTTTCAAAATAATGTTAGATTTTTTGTGATTTAAAAGGCCATATTTATATCTTTTAGCAGCGGAATTAAAAAGTATACTACTTATAATTAATTGTATTAGTAAAATAATATAGGCTTCCCATATTGGCATTACATTATTTAATATGAGTGAAGGTACCACAAATGTACCTACAGGTGGAAATGATGCAGCTAAAAAGAAAATGATTCCATAAATACTAAAGGCTTCAAACCAGTTACTATTTACACTAAAGAAAACTCCTTGAATACATGCCATAGCAGCAAATAGCATGGTAGGAATAGTTGCGACGATTGTTTGTGAAGAATCCGTGATGTATGACGCAAACTCAGCAGTCCAAGTAAACAATAATAAAAATGATACAAAAATATTTATTATAGAATATGCTAAATTACTTAGATTTATATTGTTTATAAAATCAATGACTACAGGTGTATTAGTGTAAAATGTATAAACAATTACGAACAATGTAAATACTATAAATTGAATAACTATTAAAAAGTAAATACCCATTATTTTTCCTAATAATTGCTCTTTAGCACCCACGAATGAAAGAAACATTTCTGACATTTTACTTGATTTATCACGGGCTATTAGATTGGCCAAAGCGGATATGTACAATATACTAATTGCAAAAATTATTATTGGAATTGATATTGCAAATATTTGTGAAGCATATTTGGTAATGTTGATAGTTTTATTTTTAAAATCATTGTTTATATATTTATCAAAACTACAAAAAATAACTATTGGAAATAGCAATGAGGTAAAGTATGAAAAAGATTTGCAACTATTTTTAAATTCATACATTGCAATAATAAAAACTTGTTTATAATTAATTTTATTCAAGATAACATCATCCCTTAGAACAGTTGTGAATATTTTCTATTAGCAAAATTAACAACAAAAGTTAGTATGATAACTTGAATAATTAAAAATATAAAGTTGTTAAAATTGTTATATGCAATTGTTGACATGCAATTAAATTGTGAAAAAACAGGTATAAAATTAAATGACATTTTTACTGTAGATAAAGTTTTTAGTTTTAATATTCCCCATGCAGCCAATATAATATAAAAATATATATAAAATAGTCTTTTAGAAATTTGTTTTTCTGTATTTGAATGCATTCCCAATATAGAAGCAGCTACAAGAATCCACAATATTAATATAGTTATATTTAAAAAATCTATAAACACACCTATTATTGAATAGTTACCTATTAGAGATAACAAGTAATTATTTATAAATGGAAAGTAGTAACTTAACGAGTAGTATACAAAGCAATAAATACTTATGGAAAATAATAAAATATATGTAACACCTATTAAATTACCCCAGAATAAGTTTCGAGTTTTAACAAATGAGGCTAAATATTCATTTATTTTAGATGTTTTTTTAATAACGAATTCATTTCCAATAATATTGCCGAGAAAAAATGTTATAAACAATGAAAATATACACAGTATAATAACTAAATTAGAATGACTAGAATTTACATGAACATTGACCTGCTTATAAATCAAAAAATAACATAGACCTAGCGTAATTGGCCATATCAATACTGTCCAATAGGAAATCTTCTTTATGTTTTTTAAGAATATAAACCAAGCAACGCTCGATATTTGTTTTTTATTCATTTTATTGAAAAGTATTAATTTACTTTTCTAACCACCTCCATAATAAATTAAATATTATACTAACATAAAACAATATTATGATTAAATAAAAAAGGCCACTTACAAATCTGTAAGTGGTCTTTTTTAATGAATAGATTGAACTTTTTGATACTCTTCATTAGTTAACTTAATATAGAAACTAAGGTATTCATGAGTATTTCGATACTTAATCTCAGCATATTTATTCTTATAAGTAGTAATAGACATATGTGCACCGTCATTAACCTGTGTGATTCGATACTTGAATTGCTTTTTTGAGCCCTTAGGCAGTTCTAAATTGCTATCTAAGCGACTATTAATCTTTTGGTTAATCAAGTTACTTAAATCCTTAACATTATTATTGTTATAGTCTTTTTTTACTAAATCAGCTTTAGCATTATATATATTAATGTAATTTCCTTTATTCAGTCTATTTATCCTTTGTATTCCGGTAATTCCAAAGACGATTAAAATAATAACGACTAACGCTGTTAATTTGACTTTCATATTTAGAAACCTCCGCTGTATTATGTAAATTATAAATGTTTATTCTATATATTTCCAGTTTTTCATTAATAAGCATATAATATTTGTGTAAATCTATTAAAAAGAAGGTTATTTATTTTGCGCATAAATATTTTACAACATACTCCAAATGAAGGCCCTGGATCAATTCAAAGTTGGGCTGAAGATCATAATCATGATGTATATATTTATCATCCATATCAATTTGGTAACTTACCCACGATTGATGAAACTGATATGTTAGTCATTTTAGGTGGCCCCATGAGTCCTAATGATGATATTGAATGGGTACATCAAGAACGTGATTTAATTCGGGCAGCGATACAAAAAAATATTCCCATTTTTGGAGCTTGCTTTGGTGCGCAACAAATTGCTAAAGCTTTAGGTTATCGTATTTCAAAAGCTCCAGCTAAAGAAGTGGGTTGGGCACCTGTATATTTGCAAAGTGATTTAATTGATGGAATTCCTGAACAATTAACGGCTTTGCATTGGCATGAAGAAATGTTTGAAGTGCCAAATCAAGCTGAACTACTATTTTCCAGTGATTTGTTAAAAAATCAAGGCTTTGTAATGAATCATCGTATTGTAGGACTTCAATTTCATTTTGAACCATTAGCTAATAATGTACGTGAGATTGTAGTCAACGATAATAAATATGCTTGTGATAATGCTTTAGGACAAAGTAATCAAGATATTTTAGCACATGCAGTGCCAACTGAAAATAAAACGGTTATGTATCGTATTTTAGACTATATTAATGCATAAGGTAAATCCTTTTAAAAGCGAGTAATTGTGTATATAATGTGAACCACCATAAGATAAAGGTGGGGATGACTATGAAATTAGATAAGAAAAAGCGTACAACTTTAGTTAAAGTTATTATATCAATGTCATCAGTAGGAATTGTGCAATTATTTTTAGCGATAATTGTTGGAACATATGTTGATGATAAGCTATCGGCTACTGCTTTATCAATTTTAATTGCAGTCATTGCACTACCATTTTATCGACATGGATGGAATTTAAATTAAAAAATAATAAAAGAGATAACTATAATAGTTATCTCTTTTTACTTGATTAAAGTATTAGCACATTTTTGCATATATTTTTGACGACGTTGAGCAGTATCTTTTTTAGGGTCATCCATTTTACCTAAAACAAAGCCATGTTGCATTTTAATACCACAATAGTTTAAAATCATATTTTTCCAACGGAAAATAACGTTACCAAAAATGCTTTTGTAAAAGATAGTTGGTGCATGACTAGTTATAAAGACGTCAGCGGTTTTTCCAGTTAATAATTTTTTGATTTTACCAGATTCATTATCGCGACTATAGGCAAATCGTGGAGTTAAAGTGCGATCAATTAGGCCTTTCAATACGGAAGGCTCTGCTGACCACCAGACAGGAAAGAAAAATGCAATGTGATCTGCCTTAGCGATTAGGTCTTGAACATATTTAGGATAACTTTCATCATCCATGTGTTTGTGGTATCCATATCTTAAAACAGGGTCAAAATTATCTTGGCTCAAGTCGATTATTGATACTTGATGTCCATTTTGTTTAGCAACATCTACATAGTGCATGGCGTTAGCATGTGTAAAAGATTCAGGGTTAGGATTACCTTGAACTACTAATATTTTCATTAATTTACTCCTTTTCAAAGGGATTATTTTTAAATAGTTGACTGTAAAAAGCAGCTTTTTGTATTAAGGTAGCTATTTTTTGATTATAGTAGTCAGCTGTTTCGGATGGTTTAATCAAATCTCCATTGGCTTTAAAAGTATCTTGAACGTTACGAATATTCATCATCTCAGTTGTAGGACATACAAAAGCCCCTAATTTTGATAAAACATGGGATAATTCTAAGCCACCAAATTGACCAGCACGTGCATTATTTGCGTAAGAAACGATAAATGTGGCTTTGCCAGTCGTTTGATGAGCTAAATAATCCAAAGCATTTTTTAAAACTGCAGGAAAAGAGTGATTGTATTCGGGAGTTAAAAAGATATATCCATCGGCATTTTGCATATCATCTAGCCAATTTTGTTCATTATGAGGTAGCTGACGATTTTGATTAGCCATTGGAGGTATTGCTTCGTAAAAGAAGGGGAGTTTATAAGCGTTTAAATCAATAAACTTAAAATGTGCCCCAGTTAGTTTTTGATACATTTGTTGATTGTTTTTCATAAATTTAAATATATTTAGTCCTAAAGCATTCTTTCGGGAACTACCAAGAATGATATTAATCTTTGTCAAATTAATCACTTCTTCAATTTTTATTTACATTATTTATTCATATGAATATAATGCTATTATAGTTGTTTTTAAGATTAAGTCAATTATTTATTCACGTGAATAAAAAAGAGAGGTATTTATGAACCAGATAACAGAGTTAAGAAAAGCGGTAGGTCAACTATTAATTCAAGATAGCAACGATGATTGTGAAAAAATTTGGATGCAAAAACATACTGATGATATTATTTTACAAAAAGTAATTATTAAAATGAGTACTCGTGATTTGCATGTCTTAAATGCTATTTATTGTGGTAAGCAACCAATACCAGTTAAAAATTTACCGCAGCAATTGAATTTATCGCAACCAACAGTTTCGCGTGCTATTAAAAAACTTGCTGATTTAGAAGTTTTATTACGTTATAAAACAACGCAAAATAGCAAAGAAGTAATGGTACATTTAACCGATAAGGGTCAAAAAATAGCACATTTACATGTTGAATTAGAAAAACATATTAACCGACAAGCTACTAAATTATTAAGTAATTATTCCAAAAATGATGTTGATAACGTCATAGACATTTTACAAAAGATCGCTAAGTATCTATAAAACATTTAGGTTAGGTATACATTCGTCTTTATAAGTATGTTATTATTCTTTTTATTACATGTTTAAGGGGAGATTACATTATTTATGGGGTATTTGAATATTATTTTGATTGGATTAATAGTTCCGTTGATTATGGAAATATTTTTAAATGCGTTCAATTATCATGTGAGACATAGATTAACTTTAGGCACTACGGCAATTCGCTTAGTGCTAATGGCCTTGATAATGGCCGGATTAGCTTATGTGCCGTTCTTGTTAGTCAATGTTACAGGGATTATTTGCTTTACTAGTTTATTGTTTACGGTTGTTTTTTATGTAGTACCGTTTATTGCGGTTGATTTATTGAGAAAAACAGATTTAAATGATAAATTGGCTAATTTAAGGTATAAGCTCTTTGCTAGTGTTTTTGGTCTAGGAATTCTATTAGCATTAGTTATGCTAGTAGTAACGACATTTTCACCAATGACGAGTTTTAACTCTTTAACTGCTAAGACTGCACATACTGAAGATGTGCCAACTATGAAAAAAGATGAAACTCCAGTGGCTATTTCTACTGATACTGCGCGTTCGGAAATGCGTAAAGCTATGAGTGACATTGATAATTCACAATATTATGTATTGAATGACAACATTCAAGCGCAGTACTATCAAGGTAAGCCGGTTTATATTGCTGGAATTGATTTTAAAGGTTTTATGCAATATCGTAAAATGCATGAATTACCCGGATATTTTATGATTAGTGCGACTGATCCAGATGCACAACCACAATTTATTAAGAAATCAATTAAGTATGCACCTAGCTTTTGGTTTAACCACAAGTCAGACCGTGCCATTGCTCGTCAAAGTTTAGGATATAAAGAACTTAGTGATGGTGAGCAATTAGAAATTGATGACCATGGAAATCCTTATTATGTAGATACTTTATATAAGAAGGGCAACATCAATGGTCGTGTAAATTATAAAAAGGTGAAAATTGCGGTTCTAAATGCTCAAACGGGTAAATCTCAGTTATATTCACCATCTCAAACACCTAAATTTATTGATGAAGGTTTTACTTCGGATGTTGCTTCTAAGATGAATGATATTTATGGTAAATATAATCATGGTTTCTGGAATACAACCATTATAGGAGCTAAGCAAGGAGTAGCTAAGCCTACGCATAATGGAACTGAAGATGGAGTTACTAGTATGTTCGATAAAAATGGTCGTATTCAATATGTAGAAGATTATACTAGTAGCGATTCCAGTAAATCGGCAATTGGTTATTCTACTACCGATGCTCGAACTGGTAAAATTACCTACTATAAATTACAGAATGTAATGGATTCTGATTCCGCTACCGATAATGCTAATGAAAATTATCGTGCCCAAAAGTGGAATGCTAAAATGCCTATTTTGTATAATGTGTATGGACATCCTACATGGGTAATGAGTATTTTAGATAACACCAATACCTTACGAGGATATTACTATTTGGATGCTAGCAATCAAAACCTGTATGCGAATAGTTCTACTGCTAATGCAACTTTAGCAGCATTTAGACAAGCACTAATTACAAAAGCGGGAACTAATGCTAATCATAGTGCTATGAACTATAAAAAGTATCATGGAACGGTTGATCGTATAGCGATTGTCAATGATGGTGGTAAATCAGTAGTTGAATTTATGCTCAAAGGTAATAAGACTATTTTTACAGCTAATCCGGCACAAAACAATCGAACTGCTCTAATGCGACCAGGTGATAAGATTGAATTCAAAGCTAGTGTAGTTGAAGACGAATCTAATGGTAGTGTGACAGAATTTAAAGCTAATTTTTAAACAAAGGTGAACTATATTAAGATATAGTTCACCTTTTTTATTATAATTGGCTTACTGAATGTAGTTGCTTTTTTAGATAAATTTAAATATACTCAATGATAATTATATTTTATAGGGAAGTGATTGCATGGATGATCAACTTGATGTTTCAACTGGGATGCGAGACGCCCTTCCTACAGTTTTTGGTTATATTGGCATTGGCTTAGCTTTTGGTATTGTAGCTAAGGCTGCTGGGTTGAATGCCTTATTAGTAGTGCTAGTATCTTTGATTACATATGCGGGTTCAGCACAATTCATTTTAGTAAGTATGCTAGCCGCTGGAAATGCTATGTTAGGGATTGTATTGGCAGTCTTTTTAGTTAACTCAAGAATGATATTAATGAGCATGACGGTAGCACCTTTTTTAAAGCAAGAATCCATGTTTAAAAACATTTTGATAGGGAGCTTGTTAACTGATGAAAGTTTTGCATTAAGCATGAGTAAATTAAACTACACACATAAGACTTTGAATTTTGCTTGGTTGAACACTGCAAACTTGGTTTCATACTTTACATGGACACTTTCTTCATTACTGGGGGCTTTGATAGGTGGATTTATTACTAATCCGGATAAATTGGGTTTAAACTTTGCCTTAATTGCAATGTTTATTGGTTTACTTTATCTACAAATGATTGGTGATAAAGAATTGCCATTTAGACTACAATTGATTGTAGTGGGACTGGTGTTCGTATTAGTATACTTAGGTTTGATTTTTGTACCTAGTAATTTATTAATTATCGTAGTAACTATTTTAGGCTGTACTTTAGGGATGGTGATAAAACATGCCTTCTTCTAGTTTTATAATTTGGACAATTATTGCCAGTGGGGTAGTAACGTTTTTATCGAGAGTATTACCATTTATACTATTAAAAAAATTTGAATTATCGCCTAAGGTAATTGAATTTTTAAGTTTCGTGCCAATTGTGATTATGTCAGCATTATGGTTTGAAAATTTATTTCACCAACAAATAGGGCACTTACCTACGATTGATTATGCTAACTTATTAGCAACAGTTCCCACTGTGTTAAGTGCTATTTTAACGCGTAGCTTATTAGTAGTGGTAATTGTAGGGGTCATATCTTTAGCCTTAATACAAATGTTAATAAAATAAAAAAGTTCCCTTACAGGAACTTTTTTATTTTATAATTTTGGCTACTTCATTAACTGACATACGCTTACCTTCAATTTGATTAATTGGATTATTTTCATCACGATAACCTAATCCAATACCTAAAACGAAGCTACGATTTCTAACACCTAAGTTATCACGTAATCGATCAGGGTATTTAACAAATTCAAAAGCAGGCATTGAATCAATACCTTTGTCTTGAGCTGCAATCATTAATGCCTCACTCATTGCTCCAGCGTCGTATAGAGACCATTCAGTATAGTTATTTGGTAAAGTAATGTATACAACAGCAGGCGCGTCAAACAAATTATCGGATTGGACTTGTTTCAATTCATCAAATTTATTACCAAACATTGACAAATCAGCTTTGCGTTTGTTATGCATGTTGTTTTGGGATTCAATATCCCATTCACGAATTGGTGTAAATTTTAAATCAGATCTAGTGTGAACATCAGGATTTTCATTAATTGATTTATGTTCTTTACGCATAGCATCTAGTTTATCACCTTTAGCAATAAATATTCTGACAGGTTGAGAATTAATCCAAGATGGTGATTTTTGAGCTATTTTTACAATGTCTAGTAAATCCTCATCACTAGGAATTTGTTTGTTAAAAGCACGAATTGATTTGCGATTAATAATTGCTTTTTTGGCATCCATAATAAAACTCCTTTCGAAAATTGCTTACTAAAGTATAGTATAAGTTAATTGGTAAGAATTCAAATAAACAGTTTTGTACATTGTTACTTTAACGTTAAAAAATAAAAATATATGATAACATTAAAATATTTAAGAGCATGGCTATCGTTGCTTTAGTAACACCACTTACTTTAGGGTCAGTTACTGCCAGTGCAAAGTCAGTTTCACCAATTAAAGAACAAAACACGACTATTAATAAAATTTCTAATAAAATGTATGATGCTGTAACTGTAATGAGTTTAGATTTATTACCTACAGTTAGAGACTACCAACCAACTACTGAACAAGGTAAAAAACTAAAGATACAATGTTACAAATGTTGGATTTAAATACTAGTAAAGAAAAATTTAAAAAAGATTTTAAAAAGGCATTTAAACAAGGAATGAAGGGTAATTCACAAAAACTTTCTACTAAAGCTCTTAACCGTGAATTAAAAGCTATGAATAAAGCATTTTCTCAAGTAAAACCTTCTGAAATGAATAATTTAACACAACAAGCTAAACGTTGGTTATTAGTTATCCTAGAAGTTAATGATGGTAAAACTACTATTACACTTCCTGAATTACAAAAATAAAATAAAAGAAACTCATAATTTTATTTATGAGTTTCTTTTATTTTATAATTAAATGGTAAAATTATAAATAACATGTTAGGGGGTGTAATTTTGTTTAACTCTAAATATGATTTTAGATTTTTTAAAGCTATATTGATATACTTTGTAATGACTTTGATAGTATTAACTATAGATATGAAAATAGCTGGTAATAACACCTATATTTATATGGGAATCCTATCGATTTGGTTTATAGGCATTTTAGCCTATGAAATCAAAGGTCACCATAATTTTTTAAGTGAACAGTGGCATCAGTTCAAGCTAAATAAATTTAAAAATATAGGAATTATAATTTTATTTTATATTATTCTACAAGTCGTTGTGAGTTTAGCTGGTAGCTATTTTAATAACTTTGCGCCAGCTAAAAGCCCATATCCTAGTTATTCATTTCCAATTGATACCTGGACAGGTTTAACGTTATCCTTACTGGTTGGTTTTGTAAACCTAGGAGTAGCTTTTGTAGAAGAAATTGCGTACCGACATGAAATGATGTATCGTTTTAAAAACAATAAATTATTAATGTTAGTGTCCATTATAATTTCTAGTTTGCTGTTTGGATTCTCACACTATTATAATTTTAGTGGAAGTTTGATTGCTTCATTATCATATGCAATAGCTGGTATCGTATTATCTTTTGCATACATTACTAGTAAAAATATTTGGATTCCAATTTTCACACATATATTATTTAATTTTATTTCAGTATTTTCAGTAATTGTTTTAATTATTTTTAAAATAATTGCATAAAAAAGCTTAACCAATAATGAAGTGCCTTAAAAAAGTTAGACAATTATTACTAAATTAAATATTTAATTTCATGGAATGATTTCGATATTC
>NZ_BPLL01000025.1 GCF_019656235.1 Apilactobacillus xinyiensis
TGAATATCGAAATCATTCCATGAAATTAAATATTTAATTTAGTAATAATTGTCTAACTTTTTTAAGGCACTTCATTTAAATCATCTCTTTTTTATTTTATAAGCCAGCACCTACAGCATTGTATTGTTTTTGGTACCATTCGTTCCAGTTTAATTCAGGGTTTCCATTATCGAAGTATTTTTGACCTAAATGCACTATGACTTTTTCATATTCTTTATAACTAAAGTTATATGAATCTTCAATAATTTCGTCGGTTAATTCAAATTTATCACTATATAATCGGCGGTCAATATCCCATAAAATAGTATTATCTACTTTATCTGAGATTATTTCTAGATTGTTCGTTCTATATAAATGAACATAGAAAGTAGTAAAATTCTTTACTGCAACCTGCTTTGCCTGTTCATTTAATTGAGAAAAATTCTTTGTTTCTCCATTCATATGACGTGCGCCTCTATTCAAACAAATTTTGTTGCCTATCCACATTATATATTTAATAAATGTTTTCGTAAAACGCAAAACTTGTTTATAATGTAAAGTTGTAGTAAAAATATAGATTATATACAATTTTAAATTTAGGAGACGCTGATAAGAATGACCCCAAAGAAAGAGGACTATCTGAAAATAATATTTGAACTAGGTGGAACTAAAAGTAAAGTTACTAATAAACGTATCGCAATTAGTTTAGACATTGCAGCTGGTTCAGTTACTGAAATGATAAATAAGCTGTTAGAAGAAGGTTTAGTTTCGCATGAACCTTATTCTGGCGTCTTCCTTACCGATAAAGGTGTAAAGCTAGCAGAAATGTTAGTACGTAAACATCGTATTTGGGAAAGCTTTTTAGTGAACGCTTTAGGTTATTCTTTACCAGATGTTGATAAGGAAGCAGAAATTCTAGAACATGTTACTAGTGATAAACTTTTAAATGCTTTAGATAAAAAATTAGGCCATCCTACTCATTGTCCACATGGTGGTGTTATTCCTGACACCCACGGGCATTATAAGGAAGATAGTCATACCGTATTAAATGATGCTAAAGACGGTGAGAAGGTAGTTGTAGACCGTTTTATTGATAATCATGATTTATTAACTTATTTAGGTGATATTCAATTAGATATTGGTGATGAATTAGAAGTCATTAAACATTCACCATTTGAAGGCCCCGTTACCGTTAAAAACATTACCGATAAGCAAGAAATTGTAATTAGTTATAAAGCTTCTCACTATGTTTTTATTAAAAAAGTCGAAGAATAAATAAAAAAGAATTGGGTAAATACTCAATTCTTTTTGTGTATATAGAATGTTATAATGTCCATAATATTATTACGCATAGATAGGTGGGAATATTCAATGAATCCGAAAAACCGTGATAAATTAGTAGTCGAAATTTGCTTATTAGCAGGTAAAATAATGATTGAAAATGGTTCCGAAATGGTTAGAGTAACTGATACGATTGACCGCATTGCCAAAAATGCAGGAGCTTTTCAAGCTAGGTCATACGTTACTTTGACTGGGATTATCATGTCTGCTAATTATAATAATGGAGCTCAAGTTATTTCAATCGATAAACGTAGTTTTGATTTAGAAAAAGTTTCGGTAGTAAATGATTATTCTCGTAAATTTGCTGAACGTAAAATTAACCTGAGGCAATTCTATTATGCGTTAGAACATATCGATGATACAGTGCCACGCTTTAATAAATGGATGCAGCTGTTAGGTGCTGCAATGGTTAGTGGTTGTTTGGAAATTGTTTTTAGAGACAATATAAGAGATTTTCCGATTGCTTGTTTTATTGGGATGTTTGGCTGGGTCATGTATTCGATAATTGAAAAATACACTTCTATTAAATTTCTTAGTGAATTTATTTCAGCCTTAGGAATTGGATTATTATCGATTATATCTATTAACTACTTACACTTAGGAAATAGTGTTGATGACTTAATTATCGGAAGTATTATGCCATTAGTGCCAGGAGTGCCAATTACTAATGCGGTGCGTGACGTTTTATCAGGTAATTTAATTAGTGGGCCTTCCAGAGGAGTTGAGGCCATTATAAGTGCTTGTGCATTAGGATTTGGTGTAGCCATGGCAATTAAAATATTGGGGTGATAAATTAACATGCAATTATTTTTTAATATGATATTAGTTTACTTAGGTACGATTGGATTTGGTATCTTAGTGAACGTGCCAAAAAGAGCCTTGAACATGGGCGGAATAGTTAGTGTGATGGGTTGGTTAATTTATTATTTTTATACTCAATATGTTGGTGGGTATATTGAAGCCAATGCATTAGGAACTTTTTCTATTGGGATTTTTGGTATCATAGCTTCGCGCTGGAAAAAATTACCAGTTATTATTTTTAATATTCCAGCGTTAGTACCGCTAGTGCCAGGAGGACAAGCCTATCAAGTTATGAAATACTTGGCTACTGGAAACTATACTTTGGCTAAGTCTTACTTAATTCAAGTGGTATTTATTGCGGGAGCTATTGCTGCTGGCTTCTTGTTTTCCGAGTTTGCTAACCAGCTGTTTTTAAGATTAAAGAAAAAAATAGCATCAAAAAAAGAAGTCTTGAAATAAGGCTTCTTTTTTATTTAGATGAATAAACTAAATATTAAAATAACTAATACAATTGAAGTTATATAAACGTATAATTTATCTTTTTCTTTATAGAAAGAGTAAATAGATACAACAACTCTTAGTACGGGGGTTAAGATTAAGCAAAAAATACCTAGCATCATAATTGCATATGGTTTAAAATGCACAATTCCTTGAAAAATGGTTTTGAAATTACTAGGAATATAGTTTTTGGCGTAACCAGAAGTTCCCGTGATAAGAAATAATAGTAATCCGATAATCATAATAGTTGCCGATATGATTACACCAATTCTAAGAATTTTACCAATTATTAGTTCAATTTGGTTCATTTCAGTACGCATTTTATTATCTTTATTTTCCATTATAATTTCACCCCAAATCCTTGAAGTAACATATTGATACCGATATAGAATAGTACTGGGACGAAGATTGCGCGAATCCATTTAGCAGGGAGAACTTGCATAATTCTAGATCCAATTACTGAGCCTAATAAAATTCCTAAGGCTAATGGAACTGCAATATATGGCAAAATTGATCCATTAAAAAAGTAAACGGTAGCACTTGCGGCAGCGGTAACTCCCATCATTAAGTTGCTAGTAGCGCTAGATGGTTTTAGTGGCATTTTCATAAAAGTATCCATTGCAATAACTTTAAATGCACCAGAACCGATACCAAGTAGACCACTAGCTAATCCAGCACCAAACATTACGATAAATCCACCAGGAACATTTTGTACGTTATAGTTCACTTGTTTTTTAGCAGCTTTATCATAATAACTACCATTTAATTTTAATTGAGTGGCGATACGGTCATTGGTTACTTCTTTTACGTTACTATTTTTTTGTAGTAATTTTTTAACCATATTATATGCTGAAAAAACTAAAAGTAGTCCAAACAGTATATATAAATATTTAGGGCTAAGGATACCAGTCAACAAAGCTCCAGAAATAGCTCCAATAGTTGTGGCAATCTCCAAAAACATGGCAACTCTAAGGTTAAGTACTTCATCTTTTAAATATGCAATCGTTGACCCAGAACTAGTGGCAATCACAACGATGATACTTGCACCAATTGCATACTTAATATCCAATCCAAACAGTAAAGTTAGAATTGGAGTTACGATAATTCCACCACCTAGTCCTAAGATAGCTCCCGCAATTCCAGCAATGATACCCAATATAATCATGGTAATTGCGATATGAATCATAAAACTCACTTCCTAAATATATTTATTCTATTATATTTAACCAGTATAACAGTTACTAAATATATATATTAATATTTATCAAAATTGAAACAGCAAAATATGTCGATATGGTATACTTAGTGGGTATAATTATATGATTTTGGGAGGAGAAAATCTTTATGATAATCGATAAGGATTTAACTCGATATGTAAAACTGATTTTAGCCGCAATTTTATCTGGAATTGTAACCGCATCTGTTATTATAAACTCTGGTTATTTACAGTTTTTAGATTCTGCAATTATTGGAAGCGTCCAAAAAGATCAATCTGGATTTTTGAATGGAATGTATACACTTATTACTAATTTAGCTAGTCCCAAATTAGGGATACTTTGGATTCTTATTTTAGCTTTCTTATTATGGGGAACTAAGTATAAAGTTCCAGCTATCTGGTCAATTTGTACATTAATTGGTGGGGATGCTGTAGGTGTAATCATAAAACACATTATTCAGAGACAACGTCCGATATTTCATTTAGCTCATGACACAGGATTTAGTTTTCCTAGTGGCCATGTTTTAAATACTTTTTTAATTATTGGGATAATTTGGGTGATTGTCTTACCAATCATCAAGAGTAGAAAAAAAGTTTTGATTATTCAAATTTGTACAATCATTTTAATGATATTAGTAATGCTTTCTAGAATTTATCTAAATGCACATTACCCAACTGATACAGTTGGAGCAGTATGTATCGGTTATACATGGTTACAAATTAGTCAAATCTTATATGTTTATTTTGCACCAACGATTAAAAGTAAATGGAAACTAGTTAATCATTCATATATATAAAAAAGACGACTATTAAAAGTCGTCTTTTTTATATAATTTCATTCAACCATTCATTTGATAATTGGAACCACTTAGCTACATGTTGATCATTAGCAGCATTTTTCCAAGCCGTTAATTGATTAGCTAGAGCCATACCATGTGGTCCATGATGAAATAAATGTAACTCATTATCAATATGGTGTAAATTTAACTGCTCAGCATATTTAATTGAATTTATACTAGGAACCACGGGGTCATCTGTAGTAGCCCAGATAAATGTTGGAACATTAGTATCTGACACGCTTTCGTCAGCCTTGATTTCTATTTTGTCGTCAATCCAATTAGCTACTTTTTCATTGTCGTTAGGGAAACCTAAAGTTAGATTAATCACGGGATATCCTAAAATGGTAGCTGCTGGTTTGATTATTTCAGAATTATTGATTTTACTAATTTTTTGGAACCATTCAGAATCATATAAGTTATTGAATAAACTAACAATGTGTCCGCCAATTGAAAAACCAGCAATGACAATTTTTTCAGGGTCAATATTCCAATTTACAGCATTTTCTTTAATGATTTTAATTGTATTCGCTAACTCAATTAACGGATTGGGCATTAAAGGCTTGGCTTCAGATTCAAAAGTATAGCGCAAAAAGAAACTTTGGTAACCTTGAGCAGAATAGGTTAATGCAAAACTTTCGGCTTGATTAACTGGAATATGTGTATATGATCCACCAGGCACAATAATCATAGCTGAATACTTAAAATGGCCACTTTCAGCATCGGCATTTCTTATGTAGCCTTGCATAAAGGCACTTGAATTTTCGCGAACTGATTTTTTAATTATTTTCATAATACTATTGCCTCCATAAACGCTTTATTTATAATTATATTTTAACGCAATAAATTTATTATAGGAGTTACATAATGCAATTAAAAACATTGAACTTAGGTGATATCACCATAGATAAACTGTTAGCAAGTGATATTGATGCATATTTCTTATTAATGAACGATGCTCATATTGCTCAAGGTTGTGGTTTTGAACCTATCAATTCTAAAAGAAAAGCAGAATTATTATTACAATCGGATATTGATGATAATACAGTTGCGATTCGTGATTCTAAGTCTAATCAATTGATTGGTTTAATTAATTTATTTGAAACAATTGGTGTTAATAACGAACCAACGTTAACAGAGTTAGATTTAGGTTATTTAATTTCTAGAGATTACAGTCATAAGGGATATATGACTTTAGCTCTATCGAAAGTTATTGATTTAATAAGATCAATGCAAACGACTAACAAGATATTTGGTACTTTTAAAAAAGGTAATTTAGCTTCGATGAAAGTTTTAAAGAATAACGGGTTTGTAAAAGACTCTGCAGATACGTTAACTGAAACCTGGGTTTTAAATTTAAAATAATGTTGAATATTTTTAATAGTCAGTATATAATCTTATAGTAATCTAAGAAGAGGCGCAGATGACATTAGTAGTAAATGTTAGCTAATAAAGTGGCTTTGAGCATTTATGAAAGGGGATTTTGCCGAAATTATAATATGCTTTATCATATTATTTTTGGGTCTTGGTTTAATAGACTAAGAACTGTCGTGACTATTAAGTTACGGAGTGCTTTCTAAGATCAATAATTAGAATGCTATTTTAAGAATCTCTTCTTTTATTAAGGGGAGATTCTTTTTAGTTATTTGTCTTTGTATGCACCTCTTAGAAACATATTTAGGAGGAATCACTTATGAGTGAACAAAATAATAACTCTAATGGAGTTCATAGAGAGCTTAAAACTCGTCACGTCTCTATGATCGCATTAGGTGGATGTATTGGGACTGGATTGTTCGTTGCATCTGGTTCAACAATTAGCCAGGCTGGACCTGGTGGAGCCTTAGTTGCTTATGTTTTAATGGGACTAATGGTTTACTTTTTAATGACTAGTTTAGGTGAAATGGCTACTAACATGCCAGTTTCAGGTTCTTTTGCTGCTTATTCAGCGAAGTATGTTGATCCAGCCTTAGGATTTGCAATGGGTTGGAATTATTGGTTCAACTGGGCAATTACCGTGGCGGTTGATATTAGTACTGCTGCTTTAGTAATGAAATTTTGGTTACCATCAATGCCTAGCTGGATATTTAGTGCGGTAACTTTAGCGTTAATTTTCTTAATTAATGTGCTTTCAGTTAAAGCATTTGGTGAAACTGAATTTTGGATGTCATTAATTAAAGTTATCACTATTTTTGTATTTTTAGCAGTTGGAGTATTGACTATCTTTGGTATTATGGGTGGTCACGCAACTGGATTTTCAAACTTTACTTATAAACAAGCTCCGTTTGTAGGTGGAATTCCAGCTATCTTAAGTGTATTTATCGTTGCTGGTTTCTCTTTCCAAGGAACTGAACTGGTAGGAATTACTGCTGGTGAATCTGATAATCCGCATGAATCAGTTCCTAAAGCTATTAAGGAAGTATTTTGGCGCATTATTTTATTCTATATTTTTGCAATCATTGTAATTGCTGCCATTATTCCTTACACTAGTCCAGACTTATTAGGTTCTAGTGCTTCAGATGTTGCAATTAGTCCATTTACCTTAGTATTTAAACGTGCTGGATTGGCTGCCGCAGCATCTGTGATGAATGCAGTTATTTTAACTTCAGTTATTTCATCTGCTAACTCTGGAATGTATGCTTCAACTAGAATGCTTTACTCTATGGCTCATGATGGATATGCGCCAAAAGTTTTTTCAAAAACTACAGGTAAAGGAATTCCATTGTACTCATTATTAGCAACTACGTTAGTTGCTTTATTAACTTTCCTTAGCAGTTTTGCTGGACCATCAATTTACTTGTGGTTAGTAGCCGCATCTGGTTTAACTGGTTTTATTGCTTGGGTAGGGATAGCAATTTCTCACTACCGCTTTAGAAGAGCTTTTATTAAACAAGGGCATAAAATTAGTGAACTAAAATATCATGCTACTTGGTTCCCATTCGGTCCAATTTTAACTTTAATTCTATGTATTTTAGTTATTTGTGGACAAGATATTAATTCATTTATATCTTTTGATTGGAAACAAATTGGAATTACTTATATTTCAGTTCCATTAGTTTTAATCTTGTACGTTGTATACAAAATTAAAAATCATACACATTTAATTCCACTAGATAAAGTTGATGTTTCACCAACAATGCGTGAACATAATCGAAGTGATGATTAAATTAAAAAGGGATGCTTTTAAGCATCCCTTTTATTTTTAAAAACTATTTGTGATTATTTAAATAAATGTATTACAATATTTAAAGCTATTAAATTACTAAGGAGATATTTATGCTTGTACTAGCTGGAACGATTGGGGCTGGAAAGACCTCTTTAACTAGAATGTTAGCTGAGAAAATGAACTTGGCTGACTATTATGAATCAGTTGATGATAATGAGATTTTGCCATTGTTTTATAAAAATCCACAAAAGTATGCTTTCCTATTACAAATATACTTTTTAAATAGTCGATTGGACCTAATTAAAAAAGCACGTTTAGATGATAAGGATAGTATAATGGATCGCTCTATTTATGAAGATTCATTAATGTTTCGTTTAAATGCAGACTTGGGTCGTGCAACTGAAACTGAGGCCGATATATATGATTCATTGTTAAAAAACATGATGGAAGAAATTCCTAATGCTAAGTTAACTAAAAATCCGGATTTATTAATTCACATAAAAATCTCTTTTGATACAATGTTAAAACGAATTAAAAAACGTGGACGTTATTTTGAACAAATTGATAAAGATCCAGAATTATACAAATATTATCAAATGTTGAATGAACGATATAATCGTTGGTATGAAGAGTACGATCAATCACCTAAAATGCAAATTGATGGTGATAGGTATGATTTTGTAGAGAACGAAGAAGATTTTGAAAATGTTTTAAAACAAATAAAAGATAGGTACCAAGAATTAATTAGTTGCTAAAGTTAAATTTATGTAATAAGATTATATCTAGATAAATAAAACGTTGTATGTACTATATAAGTAGGCATGACAGAGAGTCGATGGTAGGTGTGAATCGACAGTCGAAATTTCCGAGTACATGAATAAGCGGGTAGGTAATGCTACACGGAATTAGTCCGTTATCTTTTTCGAGGGTTTGGTGTTATTTATATTGCATCAAGAACTTGGGTGGTACCGCGATAAAGAAGGCTTTCGTCCCAATAGACGAGAGCCTTCTTTTTATTTTAGGAGGGAAATACATGTTAGATATTAAAAAAATTCGTCAAAATCCAGAATATATTAAAGAAAAGTTAGCTACTAGAAACGTTTCAGAAGAAACAATAGATAAATTATTGTCTTTTGACCAACAACGTCGTGATTTAATTTTAAAGAGTGAATCATTAAAGGCTAAGAAAAACAAAGTTTCTGAAATGATTTCACAATTAAAACGTAATAAAGAAGATGCAACTGAACCTATTAACGAAATGAAGGAAGTTGCTAAAGAAACAAAGGAATTAGATGAACAACTTGAAAAAGTTCAAAAAGATCAACAGGATTTAGCTGCTCATTTACCTAATATTCCTGCTGATGGAGTACCCGTTAGTTTAACTGAAGATGGTGCTGTAGAACTTAGAAAAATTGGTGAACCTCGTAAATTTAACTTTGAACCTAGACATCACTGGGATCTTGGTGAAGACTTAGGTATTTTAGATTTTGAACGTAGTGCTAAGGTAGCCGGTAGTCGTTTTGTATATTACATGGGTGCAGGTGCCCAATTGGAACGTGCAGTTTACAATTTCTATTTAGATCAAAATGATAAAGCTGGTTATAAAGAAGTCTTACCACCATACATGGTTAACTCCGCTTCTATGTATGGAACTGGTCAATTTCCTAAGTTTTTAGAAAATAAGGCTGGTTTTGAAATCCAAGATAGCGATTTAACGATGATTCCAACTGCCGAAGTTCCATTGGTAAACTATTATCGTGATGAAGTTATTCCTACTGAAAAATTACCAGTTAAGTTCACAGCTTTAACTCCAGCTTTTAGATCTGAAGCAGGAAGTGCGGGTCGTGACACTAGAGGATTAATTCGTTTACATCAATTTAATAAAGTTGAAATGGTTCAATTTACTAAACCAGATGAATCATGGCAAGCATTAGAAAATATTACTGAACATGCGGAATCATTATTGAAGATGTTGGGAATTCCATACCATGTAATTACTTTAACTACTAGTGATATGAGTTTTACTGCTGCTATGACCCATGACCTTGAAGTATGGATGCCTGCTCAAAACCGTTATCGTGAAATTTCTAGTTGTTCTAACACTACTGATTTTCAAGCTCGTCGAGCTCACATTCAATATCGTGATGAAAATGGTAAACTTCAATATGTACACACATTAAATGGTTCTGGTTTAGCAGTTGGTAGAACTGTGGCTGCTATCCTAGAAAACTTCCAAAATGAAGATGGGAGCATCGACATTCCTGAAGTATTACAACCATACATGCATGGCATGAAAAAAATTACAAAAGAATAAAGTTACTAATAGTGCTGATTTTAAATAATTAGCACTATTTTTTTATAAATTTTCAAAAAACACTAGCTTTTTTAGAATCAATAATATATAATACTATTTGTTGTTTGATAAGTAACAACCGATAAATAAAAAACATTTGACAAAAATGAATTAACTTGATATTATATAAAAGTTGTTTCTTTTAGTTAAAAAGACCTCATGGAGGATTAGCTCAGTTGGGAGAGCATCTGCCTTACAAGCAGGAGGTCACAGGTTCGAGCCCTGTATCCTCCATTCATGAGCCGTTAGCTCAGCTGGTAGAGCATCTGACTTTTAATCAGAGGGTCGGCAGTTCGAACCTGCCACGGCTCATTACAATTTAATATTTGTATATACGTTGCGGGCGTGGCGGAACTGGCAGACGCGCTAGATTTAGGTTCTAGTGTCTTATGACGTGGGGGTTCGAATCCCTTCGCCCGCATTGTAAGGTATATGCCGACTTAGCTCAGTTGGTTAGAGCGCTTCACTAGTAATGAAGAGGTCGGGCGTTCGAATCGTCTAGTCGGCATTATGCGGAAGTAGTTCAGTGGTAGAACATCACCTTGCCATGGTGGGGGTCGCGGGTTCGAATCCCGTCTTCCGCTTTGCCAATTTTATTATGCCGGGGTGGCGGAATTGGCAGACGCACAGGACTTAAAATCCTGCGGTCAGTGATGACCGTACCGGTTCGATCCCGGTCCTCGGCATTTAACTTAATATTTTTATTATATGCACCCATAGCGCAACTGGATAGAGTGTCTGACTACGAATCAGAAGGTTGTAGGTTCGAGTCCTACTGGGTGCATTTTTTTATTTTTTCGGGAAGTAGCTCAGCTTGGTAGAGCACCTGGTTTGGGACCAGGGGGTCGCAGGTTCGAATCCTGTCTTCCCGATACTTTAATTGAATAGTTTAAAAATCGGGAAATAGCTCAGCTTGGTAGAGCGTTGCGTTCGGGACGCAAAGGTCGCAAGTTCGAATCTTGTTTTCCCGATTTTTTTGTATACTTTTTTATTTTTATAAACAAATTTCTTTGCAATCAATCTATAAATTCGTATAATGAAAGTCAATATTAGTCAAAGGTAGGAATAGCTATGCAAGGAAAAAACGTTTCTGATATTATAGAAAAATATCTCAAAAAAATACTAGCTGAAGATTCAGAAGTTGAAATTAGTCGCTCCGAAATAGCTAATCTTTTTAATGTTGTGCCATCACAAATTAACTATGTAATAAAAACACGTTTTGGAATTCCGAATGGCTATATTGTAGAAAGTAAACGTGGTGGTGGCGGTTATATTAGAATTGAAAAAGTTAAGTTATTGGATAATTTAGATATAATAAACTTAATTGTTGAATCGATAGGTGATACTTTATCGTATAAAGAGGGTAAATCTATTGCTTTAACATTATTGGAAAATGATATTATTAACAATAAAGAAGTCAATATTATACTATCTGCCATAAACTGTAAAACTTTAAATACTGGTAACAAAACGATTGAAAATAATTTAAGAGCACGTATTATGATTTCAATCTTGAATCATTTGAAATACGAAAGTTAGAAAGTGAGGCTTATTTATGAACAATAATAATATTTTTACACCTAGTGCAAAAAACGTGCTAATTTTGGCTCAAGAACAAGCTAAGGGCTTTAAGCATCAAGCAATTGGTACTGAGCACATTTTACTAGCTTTAACCATGGAAAAAAATGGGATTGCTTACAATGCATTACAACATTTCTCTATAAATGAAGAAGACATTCGTGGTGAAATTGAGCGTATTGCTGGATATGGTAACTTTGTAGATGCCGATAATGATACCTATTTACCTTATTCACCTAAAGCACAAAATGTTATTGCAATGTCTGGACAAATTGCTAAACAATATGGTGCTTTAAAGGTAGGCACTGAACACTTATTATTAGCGCTACTTAGTGACTATTCTTTGATTTCTTCAAGAATATTAATATCATTAGATGTTAAGCCGAGCGAAGTTCAAAAAGTTACTTTCCGCAAAATGGGAGTTTCATCAGCCTCAGCTAAACGTATGCAATACCGTAATAAAAACAAACGCAATGAAGGTCCAACACCTACATTGGATTCTTTAGCACGTGATATGACTGAAATTGCTAAGCAAGGTAATATGGATCCTACAATTGGCCGTGACAAAGAGGTTCGTCGTGTAATTCAAATTTTGAGTCGACGTACTAAGAATAACCCCGTTTTAATTGGTGAACCAGGAGTGGGGAAGACAGCAATTGCTGAAGGTTTAGCTCAAAAAATAGTTGCAGGAGAAGTTCCTGGTGATATGGCTAATAAACGTTTGATGATGCTAGACATGGGCTCCTTAGTCGCAGGTACTAAATATCGCGGTGAATTTGAAGATAGATTGAAAAAAGTTATTAATGAAATTCGTGAAGATGGCCATGTCATTCTATTTATTGACGAATTGCATACTTTGATAGGTGCCGGTGGTGCTGAAGGGGCAATTGATGCTTCTAATATTTTAAAACCAGCGTTAGCACGTGGTGAACTACAAACCATAGGGGCTACTACTTTGGATGAATATCAAAAGCACATTGAATCTGACCAGGCATTAGCTAGAAGATTTGCGACGGTTATGGTTGATGAACCAACTCCTGACCAAGCTAGACAAATTTTAAGTGGATTACGTCCTAAATATGAAAAACATCATCATGTAAGAATAACTGATGAAGCCATTGATGAAGCGGTTAAATTATCAACTAGATATATTAGTAATCGCTTTTTACCCGACAAAGCTATTGACTTAATGGATGAAGCTGCTGCTAAAATTAGGATTGATAGTATGGGTAAATCTAATAGTTTAGCTACTAAACAAAAACAATTAAATAGTCTTTCTAGACAAATGGAAATGGCTATTGAGCATCAAGAATTTGAAAAAGCAGTACAAATTAGACAATCAGAGAAAAAACTACAAGACGAGCTAGAACAGTTAAAAGAACGTGCAGAAAAGAAAAATAAAACTGAAGATGATCACTATTCATTGACTGAAACCGGTGAAGATATTGCTAATATTGTTCATGAATGGACAGGTATTCCAGTTAATCAAATGACTAAAACTGATTCTTCCAAGCTAATTAATCTTGAAAAAATATTGCATAAGAAAATCATTGGTCAAGATAAAGCAGTATCAGCAGTTGCACGGGCTATTCGAAGAGCTCGTAGTGGCTTGAAAAATCCTAATCGTCCAATTGGTTCATTTATCTTTTTAGGGCCTACCGGAGTTGGTAAAACAGAGTTGGCTAAAGACTTAGCTGAAACAATGTTTGGTTCTAAGGATGACATGATTAGAGTTGATATGTCTGAATATATGGAGAAATACTCTACTAGTCGTTTAGTAGGTTCAGCTCCTGGATATGTTGGATACGATGAAGGTGGACAATTAACAGAAAAGGTACGTCAACATCCATATTCAGTTGTATTATTTGATGAAGTAGAAAAAGCACATCCTGATGTATTTAACCTATTACTTCAAGTTTTAGATGATGGATACATGACTGATTCTAAAGGAAGAAAAGTTGACTTTAGAAATACATTGTTGATTATGACTTCTAATTTAGGAGCTACGGCTTTACGCGATAAGAAGACAGTTGGTTTTGGTGCTGAAAGCAACAATGAAGATTCATTTGAAGCAATGTCTGGTGTTATTAAGGCACAACTCAAAAAACATTTTAAACCAGAATTTTTAAATCGAATTGATGAAACGGTTATTTTCCATTCATTAAAACAACCACAAATTCGTCAAATTGTTAAGTTGAACTTAAAAGATTTAATTGCTCGAGTAGAAGAACAAGCGATTGAAATTAAATTTACACCTGCAGCAATTGATGTAATTGCTAAAGCTGGCTTTGATCCAGAATATGGTGCAAGACCAATTCGTCGTGCAATTCAAACTCAAGTAGAAGACAAGGTTAGCGAAATGATTTTATCTGGAGAACTTTCAGCAGGTAGTATCTTATCTGTAGGTTCGCATAAAGGTAAATTAACTTTTAATAATAAAGAAACAGTTAAACAATAAAATTAAAAGAGAAGATATTTCTTCTCTTTTTTTATTGACAATTTTTAGACCAGATAGTATCATTACGTGTATATTACTATGAATTAAATGCACGTTTGCGATCTATTGTCCGTAAAACGTACCTATAATAACCAAAAGTAAGAAAAATAATCTTATTTTTGGATTTTTTTTGCTCATTTTTAGGTATATATGCAATTTTTTTGTAATTGTAATGAAAATGTAACATTTAATTCTATAGAATAATTTGGAGAGGTGAAGAACTTGGCAGGACATTTAGTTAAATATGGTAAACACCGTATTCGAAGAAGTTATTCGCAAATCAAGGAAGTTCTTGATTTACCTAATTTAATTGAAATCCAGACTGATTCATACAAATGGTTCTTAAAAGAAGGTTTACGTGAGATGTTTAACGGCATCATGCCAATTGATGATTTTCAAGGAAAATTATCATTGGAATTCGTAGATTACCAACTATTAGAACCTAAGTACACTGTGGATGAAGCAAGAGATCATGAGGCAAATTACTCTGCTCCACTTCATATCACATTAAAATTAACTAACCACGAAACTGGAGAAATCAAAAACCAAGATGTATTCTTTGGTGATTTCCCATTAATGACAGAACAAGGTACTTTCATTATTAATGGTGCAGAACGTGTTATTGTTTCACAATTAGTAAGATCCCCTGGTGTATTTTTCCACCAAGATAAGGCTAAGAATGGTAGAACTGTTTTCGGTACTACTGTAATTCCTAACCGTGGTGCTTGGATGGAATTTGAAACTGATGCTAAGAATCTTTCATACGTTCGTATCGATAGAACTAGAAAGTTACCAATTACTGAATTGGTTCGTGCATTAGGTTTCGGTTCAGACGATGAAATTTCTCAAATATTAGGTAGTAATGATAGTCTTTCTCTTACTTTGGAAAAAGATGTTCACAAGAATACCGATGATTCTCGCGTTGAAGAAGCATTAAAAGATATTTACGAACGTCTACGTCCAGGTGAACCTAAGACTGCGGATTCTTCTCGTAGCTTGTTAACTGCTAGATTCTTTGATCCTAAACGTTATGATATGGCACCAGTTGGACGTTACAAGACTAACAACAAGTTAAGTCTTAAGACTCGTCTATTAGGTCTAACTTTAGCTGAAACTTTAGCTGACCCTGAAACTGGTGAAATTATCGTTAAGAAGGGTACTGTTATCGATAAGCAAGTAATGCAAACTCTTGCACCATACTTGGATAACAAAGACTTTAAGGCATATACATTTAATCCTTCTGAAGAATCAGTTGTTCCAGAACCAATGACTGTACAAATCATTAAAGTTCAATCTGAAAAAGATCCTGAACATGTTGTACCAGTAATTGGTAATGATAACATTCCTTTAGATTACAAGCACATTACTCCTGCTGATATTATTTCATCAGTTAACTACTTCTTTAACTTACAAGAAGGTATTGGTGAACCAGACGATATTGACCATTTAGGTAATCGTCGTATTCGTTCAGTTGGTGAATTGTTGCAAAATCAATTTAGAATTGGTTTAGCTAGAATGGAACGTGTAGTACGTGAAAGAATGTCAATCCAAGACACTTCAACTGTTACACCTCAACAATTAATTAATATTAGACCAGTAGTAGCTTCAATTAAGGAATTCTTTGGTTCATCTCAATTATCACAATTCATGGATCAAACTAACCCATTAGGTGAATTAACTCATAAACGTCGTCTTTCAGCCTTAGGACCTGGTGGTTTGACCAGAGACCGTGCTGGTTACGAAGTTCGTGACGTTCATTACACTCACTATGGTCGTATTTGTCCGATTGAAACTCCCGAAGGTCCTAACATTGGTTTAATTAGTTCACTTTCTAGTTATGCTAAAGTTAATAAATATGGATTTATTGAAACTCCTTACCGTCGTGTTTCATGGGATACCCATAAAGTCACTGACAAAATTGATTATTTATCTGCTGATGAAGAAGATAATTATGTTGTAGCTCAAGCTAACTCACCATTGAATGAAGATGGTTCTTTTGCAAATGATGTTGTTATGGCTCGTTACAAATCTAATAATATTGAAACTAAGATTGAAAACGTTGACTACATGGACGTTTCTCCTAAACAAGTTGTTTCAGTTGCTTCTGCATGTATTCCTTTCTTGGAAAATGATGACTCTAACCGTGCTTTAATGGGAGCCAATATGCAACGTCAAGCGGTTCCTTTGATCAAGCCTCACGCACCACTAGTTGGTACTGGTATTGAATATAAGGCCGCCCATGATTCTGGAGTTGCTTTAATTTGTAAGCATCCAGGAACTGTAGAATATGTTGATGCACGTGAAGTTCGCGTTCGTCGTGATGATGGTGCTTTAGACACTTATAAATTAATGAAATTTAGACGTTCTAATGGTGGTAAGAACTACAACCAAAGCCCAATTGTTCGTGCAGGAGACAAGGTAGATGCTGATGAAATCCTTGCAGATGGACCATCTATGGAAAATGGTGAATTAGCATTAGGTCAAAACCCAGTTGTTGCATTTATGACTTGGCAAGGTTATAACTTTGAAGATGCCATTGGTATTTCTGAAAGATTAGTTCGTGATGACGTTTATACTTCAATTCATATTGAAGAATACGAATCAGAAACTAGAGATACTAAACTTGGACCTGAAGAAATGACTAGAGAAATACCTAACGTTGGGGAAGATGCATTAAAAAACCTTGACGATGAAGGTATTATCCGTGTTGGTGCTGAAGTTCATGATGGTGATATTTTAGTTGGTAAAGTTACTCCTAAGGGTGTTACTGAATTATCAGCTGAAGAAAGATTACTTCACGCTATCTTTGGTGAAAAATCACGAGAAGTTCGTGATACTTCATTACGTGTACCACATGGTGGTGGCGGAATTATCCAAGACGTTAAAGTATTTACTAGAGAAAATGGTGATGAATTATCACCTGGTGTAAACAAGATGGTTCGTGTTTACATTGCTCAAAAACGTAAAATTCAAGTTGGGGACAAGATGTCTGGTCGTCATGGTAACAAGGGTACAGTTTCAATTGTTATCCCTGAAGAAGATATGCCATACTTACCAGATGGTACTCCAATTGATATTTTATTAAGTCCAATGGGTGTGCCTTCACGTATGAACATTGGTCAAGTTCTTGAATTACACTTAGGAATGGCTGCTAGAAAACTTGGAATTCATGTTGCAACTCCTGTTTTCGATGGTGCTCGTGATAGTGATATATGGGATGTAGTTAAAGAAGCTGGAATGGCATCTGACGCTAAGTCAATCGTTTATGATGGTCGTACAGGTGAACCATTTGATAAACGTGTTGCCGTTGGTGTTATGCACTACTTGAAACTTGCTCACATGGTTGACGATAAGATTCATGCTCGTGCAATTGGACCATACTCATTAGTTACTCAACAACCACTTGGTGGTAAAGCACAATTTGGTGGACAGCGTTTTGGTGAAATGGAAGTTTGGGCACTGGAAGCTTATGGTGCTGCTTACACACTTCAAGAAATCTTAACTTACAAGTCTGATGATGTTGTTGGACGTGTTAAGACTTATGAAGCAATTGTTAAGGGTGAACCAATTCCAAAACCAGGTGTTCCTGAATCATTCCGTGTTTTAGTTAAAGAATTACAAGCTTTAGGTTTAGACATGAAAGTTCTAGATAACGACAACAAAGAAATTGAACTACGTGATATGGATAGTAGTGATAATGATGAAGTTGTTAATGTGGATGCTTTAAGTAAACTTGCTGAAAAGCAAAAAGAACAAAAAGGATCTGACAAATCTAAGACTGAAGATGCTAAAGCTAATGAAACAAATACAAATACTAAGGAATAGAGAAGGAGGACTATCAGTTGGTCGATGTCAATAAATTTTCAAGCATGCAAATTGGATTAGCATCTTCTGATAAGATCCGTAGTTGGTCATATGGTGAAGTTAAAAAGCCAGAAACTATTAATTATCGTACTTTAAAACCTGAAAAAGATGGTTTGTTCGATGAAAGAATTTTTGGACCAACTAAAGATTGGGAATGTGCTTGTGGTAAATACAAACGTATCAGATATAAGGGTATTGTTTGTGACCGTTGTGGAGTAGAAGTTACACGTTCTAAAGTACGTCGTGAAAGAATGGGTCATATTGAATTAGCTGCCCCAGTTACTCACATCTGGTACTTCAAAGGAATTCCAAGTAGAATGGGTCTTGTCTTAGATATGAGCCCACGTGCTTTGGAAGAAATTATTTACTTTGCATCATATGTTGTTACTAATCCTGGTAATACACCATTAGAAAAGAAACAACTATTATCTGAACAAGAATATCGTCAAAAGAAACAAGAATATGGTAATCGTTTTGAAGGTGAAATTGGTGCTGAAGCCATTAGAACCTTATTGAAGACGGTTGACGTAGAAAAAGAAATTACTGAACTAAAAGAAGAACTTAAAAAAGCTACTGGTCAAAAACGTGTTAGAGCAGTTCGCCGTTTAGACATCTTAGAAGCTTTCTACACTTCTGGTAACGACTTAGCTTGGATGGTAATGGAAACTATTCCAGTTATTCCACCTGATTTAAGACCAATGGTTCAACTTGAAGGTGGCCGTTTTGCTACCTCTGATTTGAACGATTTATACCGTCGTGTTATTAACCGTAATAATCGTCTAAAACGTTTATTAGACTTACATGCACCAGGTATCATCGTGCAAAACGAAAAACGTATGTTACAAGAAGCAGTTGATGCTTTAATTGATAATGGTCGTCGTGGTCGTCCAGTTGCCGGTCCAGGTAACCGTCCATTGAAATCATTGTCACACATGCTTAAAGGTAAGCAAGGTCGTTTCAGACAAAACCTTCTAGGTAAACGTGTTGACTACTCCGGTCGTTCAGTTATTGATGTAGGACCAAGTCTTAAGTTTAATCAAATGGGACTTCCTGTGCCAATGGCAATGGAATTATTCAAACCATTTATCATGAAAGAATTAGTTAAACGTGGAATTGCTTCAAATATTAAGAATGCTAAACGTCAAATTGAACGTGAAGAATCTGAAGTATTTGATGTGCTTGAAGATGTTATTAAAGAACATCCAGTTCTATTGAACCGTGCACCTACTTTGCATAGACTAGGAATTCAAGCATTCGAACCAGTATTGGTTTCTGGTAAATCAATGCGTGTTCATCCACTAGCTTGTGAAGCTTATAATGCCGATTTTGATGGGGACCAAATGGCTATCCATGTTCCTTTATCTGATGAAGCTCAAGCTGAATCACGACTATTAATGTTGGCTGCCAGTCATATTTTAGCTCCTCGTGATGGTAACCCAATCGTTGCTCCTTCTCAAGATATGGTTATTGGTAATTATTACCTAACTATGGAAGAAGAAGGTCGTGAAGGTGAAGGTATGATTTTCAGTAGTACTGATGAAGCTCAATTGTCATATCAAAATGGTTTAACTCACTGGCATACACGAGTAGGAATTGCTGCTTCTGCAATGCCTAAGAAACCATTTACTGATGAACAAAAGGGTAAAATTTTAGTAACTACTATTGGTAAAATTATCTTCAATAAGATTTTGCCAGAAGCTTTCCCATTCTTAAATGAACCAACTGACACTAACTTACGTGGTCATTTATCTGACAGCTATTTCCTAGAACCTGGTGAAAATATACATGATCATTTGAAGAATGCTCAGTTAGTAAAACCTTTCAAGAAAGGTTTCTTATCTGATGTTATTGCCGAAGTATATAAACAATACAAGGTTACGGAAACATCACATCTTCTAGATCGTATTAAAGACCTAGGTTACAACGAATCAACTAAGTCAGGTTTAACTGTTGGTATTGCTGATATTACTGACTTAAAACAAAAGCCTGAAATTATTAGTGAATCTCATAAAAAGGTTGCTACAATCACTAAACAATTCCGTCGTGGTTTAATTACTGACCAAGAACGTTATGAAAGAGTTATTAGTGTTTGGAACGATGCTAAAGATGAAATTCAAAATCAATTAATGAAAAACTTCGACCCTCAAAATCCTATCTTTATGATGAGTGATTCAGGTGCTCGTGGTAACATTTCTAACTTTACTCAGTTGGCTGGTATGCGTGGTTTGATGGCTGCTCCTAACGGTGAAATCATGGAATTACCTATTACTGCTAACTTCCGTGAAGGATTATCAGTTATGGAAATGTTTATTTCTACCCATGGTGCTCGTAAAGGTATGACCGATACAGCCTTGAAGACTGCCAACTCAGGTTACTTAACTCGTCGTTTAGTTGATGTTGCTCAAGATGTTATTATTCGTGAAGATGACTGTGGAACTGATCGTGGTGTTATCGTAAAAGCCCTTAAAGAAGGCAAAGAAATGATTGAACCACTTTATGATCGTATTCTTGGTCGTTATGCAATGAAGACAGTTAAAGACCCTGAAACCGGTGAAGTAATTGTAAAACGTAATCAAATTATCAACGAACCAGAAGCTCAAAGAATTCAAGACGATGGAATTGCCGAAGTTGAAATTAGATCAGCATTTACTTGTAACACAGTTCATGGTGTATGTAAGAAATGTTATGGTAGAAACTTAGCTACTGGAGATGCCGTTGAAGTTGGGGAAGCAGTTGGTACAGTTGCTGCTCAATCAATCGGTGAACCTGGTACTCAGTTGACTATGCGTAACTTCCATACTGGTGGGGTTGCTGGTAATGCCGATATTACTCAAGGTCTACCTCGTGTTCAAGAAATTTTTGAAGCTCGTAATCCAAAAGGTAAAGCTGAAATTACCGAAGTTACTGGTGAAGTTGCATTAATTGAAGAAAACCCAGCTGAACGTGTTAAAGAAATTACTATTAAGGGTGATTCTGATACTCGTACTTACAAGGTTCCAATTAATGCACGTATGAAAGTAACTGAAGGTGACTTTATTCATAGAGGTCAAGCGCTTAATGAAGGTTCTATTGATCCTAAAGAACTTATTAAAGTTAAAGATTCTCTATCAACTGAAGTTTACTTGCTAAGTGAAGTTCAAAAAGTTTACCGTATGCAAGGGGTTGCGGTAAGTGATAAGCATGCTGAAATCATGGTAAGACAAATGCTTCGTAAGGTTAGAATTATGGATCCTGGTGATACTGATGTACTTCCTGGAACTTTAATGGATATTAACCAATTCGAAGATGCTAACCGTGACGCAATTATTACTGGTAAGATACCAGCAACTGCTCGTCCAGTTATCCTTGGTATTACAAAAGCTGCTCTTGAAACTAACAGTTTCTTATCTGCAGCTTCATTCCAAGAAACTACTCGAGTATTAACTGATGCTGCTATTCGTGGTAAGAATGACCCATTAGTAGGTCTAAAAGAAAATGTTATTATTGGTAAACTTATTCCTGCAGGTACTGGAATGAAGACTTATGGTGATATTGAACCAGAAGAAATCGGAAAATCAAGTACTGATGGCGTTTATTCAATTAGTGAATTGGAAAAGCGTATGCAAGAAGAAGACGCTAAAAAATAATTAAATAAAAAGCACTTACTTTTATAGTAAGTGCTTTTTATATTACATAATTAATGAAAAATCCCAGAGTCATAAAGGGAATAAAGGCAACTTCTCTTTTTTGACTAATTTCTATATATGTTAAAGCTGATAGTGATGATATAAAAATGATATTTATAAATTCACTTAAATTGTGCATAATAAAGAAAATAAATAATATATCAATATCTCCATTTCCAATAAAATTATTTTTGTAAAATCGATGGATTAGGCATATTAAAATATATAATATTCCAATGATTATTAAGTTTAAATAGTTTTTGTTGGTTAAAACCATACTAATTGGAACTAATGAATATATTAATAAGGTAGGTATATGCATAGTTTTTAAATCACTTAGAGACATGTATAGAAGTAAGATGGCAGCTATTAAAATTATGCAACTCTTAAATTCATATGGATTTATTCTTAACACTAAGATACCTAAATAAAGTTCACTTAAAAGATATTCTAAAGGAATTTTAAAATTACATTGATTACATTTGCCTTTTGATATTATATATCCCATTATTGGAATCTTTTTAATTACGCTTAATTTTAGATTACACTGATTACAATGAGAATATGGAAAAATTATAGATGTACCGGCTTGCTTTCTTTCAAATATTAAATTAACGAAGGATCCAACTGATGCGCCTAAAAATATTTTTAATATAAATAAATAGATAAAAATGCTATAACCTCCTATGTTATGATATTTACGTTATTTTGTATTTTAAAATTTTTCAAACTAACATTGACACTAAAAATTATGAGTGTTACTATAATTTAGTGCTTTAAGCAACAGGTGGTTATTTATCAAAAAATGAACCACCTGGATGTGTGGACTTAAATAAAAAATAATTTCGGAAGGAGGAATTTTTAGATGCCTACTATTAACCAATTAGTACGTAAAGGTCGTCATTCTAGAAGTTCTAAATCAAAAGCCCCAGCTTTAAACCATGGTTACAACAGTTACAAGAAGAAGCAAACTAATAACCCAGCTCCTCAAAAACGTGGAGTTGCTACTCGTGTTGGTACCATGACTCCTAAAAAGCCTAACTCAGCTTTGCGTAAATATGCTCGTGTTAGACTTTCAAACTTAATTGAAGTTACTGCTTATATCCCTGGTATTGGCCATAACCTTCAAGAACATAGTGTTGTTTTAATTCGTGGAGGCCGTGTTAAGGATTTACCTGGTGTGCGTTATCACATCGTTCGTGGTGCTCTAGATACTGCCGGTGTTACTGACCGTCGTCAAGGACGTTCAAAATACGGTACTAAGAAACCTAAAGATTAAAACTAACTAATACGCTATTGCAATAAGGAGGACATTTTAATGCCAAGAAAAGGAAACGTACAAAAACGTGAAGTTCTTCCTGATCCAATTTACAATTCAAAATTGGTTACTCGTTTAATCAATCATTTGATGTTGGACGGTAAGAGAGGAACTGCTACACAAATCTTATACAATGCATTTGAAACTATTAAGAAAGAAACTGGTAACGAACCAGTTGAAGTATTCGAAGAAGCAATGAAGAACGTAATGCCTGTACTAGAAGTAAAGGCTCGTCGTGTTGGTGGTTCTAACTACCAAGTTCCTATTGAAGTTCGTCCTGATCGTCGTACTACTTTAGGTCTTCGTTGGATCGTGAACTATGCTCGTTTACGTGGTGAACACACTATGACTGAACGTTTAGCTCGTGAAATCATGGATGCAGCTAACAATACTGGTGCTTCTGTTAAGAAACGTGAAGACACTCATAAAATGGCTGAAGCCAACCGTGCATTTGCTCACTACCGTTGGTAATCTAAACATAATTTCGGTTATGTTATCTGAGTGGCTAATCCAAATTAGCCACTTTTTTCAAAAAGTGAACTATTTGAGAGGAGAAACAATTTATAATGGCTAACACTCGAGAATTTCCATTAGAAAAAACTCGTAACATTGGTATTACTGCCCATATTGATGCTGGTAAAACTACTGCTACTGAACGTATCTTGTACTACACTGGTAGAATTCACAAAATTGGTGAAACTCATGATGGTGCTTCACAAATGGACTGGATGGTACAAGAACAAGAACGTGGTATTACTATTACATCTGCTGCTACAACAGCTCAATGGAAAGACCACCGTATCAACATTATTGATACCCCAGGACACGTGGACTTCACTGCCGAAGTTGAACGTTCACTACGTGTGCTAGATGGTTCTATTACTATTCTAGATGCTGCTGCTGGTGTTGAACCACAAACTGAAACTGTTTGGCGTCAAGCATCTGAATACGAAGTTCCACGTATCGTTTTTGCTAACAAGATGGATAAATTAGGTGCTGACTTTGATGCATCTGTTAAATCACTTCATGAACGTTTGGACGCTAATGCTCATGCTGTTCAAATGCCAATTGGTGCTGAAGATTCATTTAGAGGTATTATCGACTTGATCGAAATGAAAGCCGATTTATATGATGAAGATGAATTAGGTACTAAATGGGACGTTGTTGATATTCCAGATGAATTCAAAGAAGAAGCAGAAAAACGTCATGCTGCTTTAGTTGAAGCAGTTGCTGATGTTGACGATGACATCATGGAAAAATACCTTGAAGGTGAAGAAATCAGCAAGGAAGAATTAAAAGCTGGTATCCGTAAGGCTACTTTAAACCTTGAATTCTACCCTGTATTAGCTGGTTCAGCATTTAAGAACAAAGGTATCCAAATGTTAATGGATGCAGTTCTAGAATACTTACCATCACCTCTAGATGTTCGTCCTTACAAAGCTACTGATCCAAAAACTGGTGAAGATGTTGAATTGAAAGCTGATGACAACAAATCATTTGCTGCTTTAGCATTTAAAGTTGCAACTGATCCATTCGTTGGTCGTTTAACTTACATCCGTGTTTACCAAGGTACTCTTGAATCAGGTTCATATGTATTGAACGCTACTAAGAACAAACGTGAACGTGTTGGTCGTTTACTTCAAATGCACTCAAATAACCGAGTAGAAATTCCTGAAGTATTCTCTGGTGATATTGGTGCTGCTATTGGTTTGAAGAATACCACTACTGGTGATTCATTGACAGACCAAGACCACCCATTACATCTTGAATCAATGGAATTCCCTGAACCAGTTATTAGTGTTTCTGTTGAACCTAAGACTAAGGCTGACCAAGACAAGATGAACACTGCTTTACAAAAACTTTCTGAAGAAGATCCAACATTCAAGGCTGAAACAAACCCTGAAACTGGTGAAACTATTATCGCCGGAATGGGTGAACTTCACTTGAACATTATCGTTGACCGTATGAAACGTGAATTCAAGGTTGAAGCAACTATTGGTCAACCACAAGTTGCTTACCGTGAAGCATTTACTAAGGCTACTAAAGCACAAGGTAAATTCGTTCGTCAATCTGGTGGTAAAGGTCAATATGGTGATGTTTGGATTGAATTTACTCCTAATGAAACTGGTAAAGGTTTCGAATTCGAAAATGCTATCGTTGGTGGGGTTGTTCCTCGTGAATTTATCCCTTCAGTAGAACAAGGTTTGAAAGAATCAATGGAAAATGGTGTTCTTGCTGGATACCCATTAATTGATGTTAAAGCTAAGTTATACGATGGTAGTTACCATGATGTCGATTCTAGTGAAGCTGCCTTTAAGGTTGCCGCTTCAATCGCATTGAGAAATGCTGCTAAATCAGCTGGCCCTGTTATTTTGGAACCAATCATGAAAGTTGATATTGTTGTTCCTGAAGAATACATGGGTGATGTTATGGGACAAGTTACTTCACGTCGTGGTAACGTTGATGGTATGGAATTGAGAAACAAAGCTCAATTAATTCATGCTTTCGTTCCACTATCAGAAATGTTTGGTTATGCTACAACTCTACGTTCTGCTTCACAAGGTAGAGGTACCTTCTCAATGGTATTCGATCACTACTCTCCAGTTCCAAAGAGTATTCAAGATGAAATCATTGAAAAAAATGGTGGCGAAAAATAATCTAACTTTTTAGATTATTAAAAAGAGTAATGCTAAAATGAAGTGCCTTAAAAAAGTTAGACAATTATTACTAAATTAAATATTTAATTTCATGGAATGATTTCGATATTCA